>JAYVSP010000843.1:0-3280 GCA_043775215.1 Planctomyces sp.
TTTTTCACCCAACCATTTTTTACCTTCGTCGTGTTTTTGTTGGGCTCCAACCACCCTTGTTGGTGGAGCGCTCGGTCTGAGGCAATGCCTCGCTGGAGTATTCTGATTCCTAAAGTCGTTGCTGTTGAGTCAAATTCTCGCGGGCGAGACGAGTAAGGTAAAAACAGGGCTGTTCTGGGATTTGAGTGGTTCCCATCCGTGTGGGACAAAGAACGCCGACCCACACGGATAAGAAGGCCACACGGATGGGAGCAAGACCCCGACACCTTGGTCGATGGATCCTTCGGTCAGAGGCTTCGCCTCTCATTCATCAGTGGCTCCTCCGAGATGTCGTGATGTTTGCGAATGGCTGAGATAGGTCTGAGTGAGGGCATCGGATAACGCGGGCAAGTTGTCTGCCAGACGGTCAATCAACTCCTTCAACCGAGGGCGGCTTCCAGATTCGTTAGGTTGGGCGAGTTGATCCGCTTCAGCCAAGCGGAGCTCGGTCAGCGACGACAGCATCAGACGTTGTTCGGGAGTGCGGCGCGGCCGCGCGGCGGTCTCACGCGGCAAGTCTTCGACATCGTCGGCCAGCCCGGCGAATTGAAATACGAGCGACCTGGGATTGGTTTCGTCCGCCAGCAGCAGATCCAAGACAGCGGGCGCTTGCACGCTTCCTTGATAACGCCGGCGGTAGGTCATCGAGCTGTCTGCGATCTCGAGCAACGCTTCGAGCAGCGGACCTTCCGAATTGCTCACGACAATCAGAGTGCTGCGCAACAGACTGATCGTGTGCTGTGCCCGTTCCAGTTTGCGGCCCATGTCCAGAAACCGCCAGCCGGCACTGCGCGTCATGCTTTCCATCGCCAGTCCCCCGAACGCGGCCAAGGTCAGGACGAGGCGATCCAGTTCATCCAGTTCGTCGCTCAATGTGCGCCGCGTGCCGCGCGATTCGGGTGAGCCCGCCTCCATCGCCAGATCGGCGAGCGTCTGAGGGGAAGCGAACCGTTCGTCCTCGCGCCGCGCGGCAAGGTCTCCCAGCACGCGCCACATGTCGTTCGAGATGCGGTCGCGCACTGTCGCGGCAAGCTGACCCAGCGAATTTAGCGTCGAGGCCAAACTGCCGGTTCGTTGTGAGTCGTGAATGACAGACAGCAGCTCATCCTCGGGAGCAGGAAGATACAATGCCGCACCATCGCCGACGAAGCCGGGAAAACAGTCGCTCATAAACGTGACGGCACGCAACAGGACCGGCAGCTCGGGCGCTTCGGCCAATCCCGACGTTTCAGTCAGTCGCACCAGCACGCCGCGCAGCAAGCGAGTCAGTCCTTCCGCCCGTTCGACATAGCGCCCCAACCAATACAGGTTGTCGGCCACTCGGCTGGGGAGATCGCTGCCGCCGCGCGTGATCTCCAGTGGCACGCCCCCTGGACCAAGCAGGCTCAACTGGCTGACCGGCCCGTCCGACAGCACCCATGTGTCCTTACTTCCTCCACCGCGGCGCATCGACACGACCATCGTATCGGCCGACGCGCTCACACGCGTCAGCCCGCCCGGCATCGCGACGAACGAGTCCTCATGTGCAGTCAGATACGTCCGCAGCACAAGGTGTCGCGGCTGCAACCGATCTCCCACCAAAGTCGGTGTTGTCGAGAGCCCCAGTCGATATTCGCCGACGAAGTCCTGCGGCCGCGTACGAATCTTGGCCGCCAGGTCATCACGCTGCTCGCGAGTCAGTTCATCACCAAAGATAGGCTCGTGAGCAACGCCACCCTGAGCCGGCTTGATGACCAAGTCGGGCAAGTGAGACAACACATACTGACAGGCACGCGGCTCGCCGCACCACCACGTCGGCACGGAGGGAAGTATCAAGTCTTCGCCGAGCAAGAAGTGGCACAGGCCCGGCAAGAACGCCATAAAGGCCGGCGTCTCTAGAAGTCCCGTACCGAGCGAATTCGCCACGACCACGTTGCCCGCATGCACGGCCTGAACCATTCCAGGAACGCCGAGAAATGAATCCGGTCGCAACTCCAGCGGGTCACAAAGATCATCATCGAGCCGCCGCAGGATCACGTCCACTGGCTGCAAAGCTCCGAGCACTTTCAAATAAACGCGATTGTCACGTACCGTCAAATCGCCCCCTTCGACCAGCGTGTAACCGAGATAGCGGGCGAGGTAAGCATGCTCGAAGTACGTTTCGTTGTGCGGACCCGGTGTGAGCAGCACGATCCGGGGGTTGTCTCGATTGTGCGGCGCAATCGCTCGCAACGTGTCTTGCAACGTGCGAAAGAACAACGCCAGCCGTTGCACACGACATTCGCGAAATGCATCCGGCAGCACGCGTGAGAGCACCAAGCGGTTTTCCAGCGCATAACCGGCTCCCGACGGTGCCTGCGTCTGATCGCCGAGCACCCAGAACCCACCATCGGATGACCGGCCGATATTCGCCGCGTACAGATGCAACATCCGATTCTGAGGCACTCGGACTTCATGACACGACCGCAAGAAGGCCGGATTCGGAAATAACAACTCCGGCGGCAAATAGCCTTCCGACAAACAGTGCTGCGGCCCATAGAGATCTTGGCCCAACGCCTCCAGCAAGCGGCCACGTTGGATGAGACCCGCCTCCAGAGTTTTGGCCTCCGCCGGCGCGATCAGCAGCGGGATTGGATCAAGCTGCCACGGCCGCTCCATTCCGCGCGGGTCGCCGTAGACGTTGTACGTCATGCCATTCTCGCGAATCAGGTGCTGAGCCTCGTCCCATCGACGAGTCAGTTCCGCCAGACCAAGGTGTTCCAGCGATTCGAGAAACTCACTCCAATGCGGCCGCAAATTGCCGAGCGAAGCGAATAATTCGTCGGACACGCCCGAAACCGGCGAATAGCCGAGCCATTCCGCCGCCGGGGCACGACGCGAACTTGCCGTTGCTGACTGATCTGCACTCTCCGTCATCGCTCAGTGTGTCCTGTCTCTCTGAAATGCTCGGATGAATCGTGACACATCAGACGCATTGAAACCAGTCCGTTCAAGTGTTGCCGGCTCTCGCCGATTTCGATAGCGAGATTCATCCGTGCGGGCGGCGTTGCCATCCGTGCGGTCCATTGCCTCGGATTATTTCCGCGCGGATGGCAAGCCGCAGCATGGATGAATCAACACGCCGCCCGTGTCAATGTCTCTGAAGTGCGTGCATTGAAAAAGTAAGTGGAACGCCTGCCAACGGGGTCGGGAGTCTTTTTCATGCCGCATCACCAGAATTCCATTGTGTAAACCGACGACGGCGGCATGAAAAAGACTCCCG
>JAYVSP010000844.1:0-3805 GCA_043775215.1 Planctomyces sp.
GTCACTAATCGCCCACGTCCCGCCCACGTCCTAGGTGTACAGTAAAAAATCACGAGAATAACCTCTTGTCGGATGTCTGCTTTTCGTCGTCGTCATCGGGGTCCGGCGGTATGTGATAGAGGGACGTCGTATTCCCTTTCACTTTCGTTTCATTGCTGACGATGCGGCCGTCCCTTTCGAGGCGGGCCAGCAATCGCTCCAGGCGTTCGCGAGACAGTCCAGTCGATCGCAGTTGCCTCGCCGACATTGGCTGTCCGTCAGCCTTCGCCAGCGCGAGCAGGATGTCGGCCTTGCCCACTTCGTCTTTTTGCTGTTGGCGATCGTCGGCGGCCGTCCCACGGAGCTTGCGCGGGTCGATGTCGTCGGCACGGTGCCAGAGCGGATAACTCCAGCGGAGCGAGACGGGAGCAACCGGCGGGAACGATCGGACGGCGGCCTCAAGCACAACCACGTCACGCTCTTCGTGAGGGCGCAAAATCAAGTGCGTGTCGGCGGCTCGGCTTTGGCTGCCTGCTCCCGCCCCTACGTCTACCACGGCCTTGCCCGATTGGTCGCCTTTGCTGGAGTGATGGATATTGGCCCACGCCGAGCCCAAGTGATCGGCGTACTGGTCAATGCGGTTGTAGAGGTGCATCACGTCACCGTTGCTGTTTTCGTCGATGCCCGGCGGCAGAAAACGATACCACGCATCGGCCAGAACGAGCGCGTAAGTGCCGGGCTTGATGGCGTCGATCGTCGCCTGAAGTGCGTCCAGGTCGATCATCCGGCCGCGTAGCGAGATGATGTCGATGGACTTTCGCCACTCGTCATCGGGGATCCGCAGTGCGGTTGCGACAGTGTCCAGACGGCGGGCCAATGTCTCACGATGCAGTTCGTTATCGATCAATAAAACGCGCCCACAGACGCAATCGAATCTGTCGAGCCACTGCCGGCCCGTGACGACAGCAAACAACAGCATGTAGCCGAGCCAGCTTTTGCCGATCTTGGACACGCTGACGATGTTGACTGTCTCACCGCTTCGTGCCACTCCGTCGATGACGACCGGACGCAACCGCGGATGGTTTGCCAAGAGGTCCGATGCGGACACCAGAATGATCGGCGACGGCTTGGCCTGACCGTAAGTCCGATCCGGTGGCGTGTTGGTGTTGTTCGTTGCCCCCAACAACTCGCCGAAGCCGAGTGTCCTCAACTTCTCGTGAGCCTCATGAAAATTGCCTCCCGATTCCAACGCAGCCAACAAACCGAACGGACCATAAGCCTTGCCACCTTCAACACCCGCGGCCGAAGACGTGAAACAATAGAACAGCCGGCCGTCCTTCAAGGTGGCACTGATGCCATGATCTTTACCCGGTCGCCGCCATCGTTCGTTGCCACCCGCTTCGCCGATTCGTGCCCAACCATTTCTTTCCAACAATTCGCGAACGTCTCCTCGCTGGTCAAAGTCTTGCCCGGGGGATAGACCGCTGCCGGCCGACGTGTGGTTGGGCTTGCTGTTGGTTGCCGCCTTCGGAACAACCTTTTCGATCAACCCCAACCGATCGAGCACCGCATGGAACAACGACTGTGCCGCCTCAAGCAATTCGTCGGCATCGACCGTCGCAGGTTCCGTTTCGAGCACGTCATATTGATCGTCGTCGGGATGAATCGACGGACCAACAACCACTTGATTGCCGTCGCTCAAGATTTCAACAACGGTAAGTTTTTTGGTTGGGTCGCTAGGATCATTCGGGAGCTTAAACTTTGTCGGTTTGATGCCGGCCGGGACGCGATAGAACCAATGCGTTCTCGGATTCCTGCCACGGCCAACCACCAAGGGAGTCGGCGGCAAGAACTGGTCAGCGAGTTCCACGGCGATGGAATTGTCGAGGTCCACACAAATAACCCCCTCACTCGACTTCCCCAGCACCATGCCGATGTTCTGCGACGGGTCGTCGGCAATGAGGTTCGTGATCTGCTCAAGATTCAGCCGCTCGTTGTGCCAGTTGGTCCGATTCGGTTCTTTGCCTCTTGCGCGGCATGATGTCAGGCACCAGCCGCGCAGGTCATACGCTTGAATCACGGCGAGCTTCGTGGCGAGTGCATTGCCGTGGGGTTGTGCGGTATCCTTCATCACGACACCTCGCCTTCAGCGTCGCAGCTTGAAGCGGGATCCTTCGACGCCTCGCCGCAGTCAACAGCGGTGAGGCGTTGTTCGTTTGCTGGCGGGCAGCCGGACGCAATCCAACTTTCAACATCGCAACGACGCCAGCGGAGACACTGGCTTGAAAGTGCGATAGCTGGTGGCAATTTGCCATTGGCTCGCATTCGCCAAAGGGTGGGAAGCGATATCGCGAGGTACTCGCGGGAGAGCGTCTTCGCGTTGATGAGCGCAGAACCGGAGGCGATTTCACGCATGGCGCGCCCCCTCGCTGTTCGACTCAACGGAGTCTGTCATTGGGGGCCAGAAATCAACTTGGACGCGCACTCCCAACGTCTCAAGTTCTAATCTGAGCCGCTCCGCTTCCATGAAGTCGTTGTCGCGTAGAGCGCACTCGAATTGTCCGAACACCAGCGTCGGACAAACAGGAACCTTCAAACTGTCTGCCATCTTCATGCCCTTTGGTTGCGAGTGGTCTTGCAGCCCACAACCACAGGGCGAAATTGACTATCCGACTGAAGAAATTGACGAACTTCCGAAACGTCGCTGCCGCAACTTCTGATGCGCACGTCGGAAAGGGACTTGCGCACTTTCCAGAATTGACCACGGAAATTGACTATCCCTTGGTCAATTGATTTTCGCCGGTGCGAGCATCACGCACTTGCTTCACGGGCGCCTGTCCAGCACGCCGTATCGTCTCACGAACCAGTCGCCAGTGCGGGCTTTTCGACAGATTGGATGGGTCACAACCAACCTCATCGGCAATGCGTTTGTCCGTCCATTCAGGATGTAAACCCAACAAAGCCATCGCCGCGCGAAGCTTCGCACCTTTCTTCTGGTGGGGTTCCGGCTGCTCGCGAAGCGTCTCGCTGGCGTGCATTGGTGCCGCCGGTGTCTGAGCCGCAAACTCGCTTGGCTCTGGTGTCGCGCGGTCCACATCGGGGTTACGAAGAAATTCGAGTGCCATTCCTGACCGCGAGAACGGATCAACGATCACGCCGAAGTACAATCCACCGTCATGGTCGTCATGAAACTCAAGCGGATGATCGCCACTCTGTTGAAACCGTTGCTTGATTCCCGCGAACCATGTGATCGCCAGCCACGCCAACCAGCGGTCGCGAGCTTTGGAAGCACTCACCACAAACGGATCAAGCCATAACTCGGCTTTCCGGGGTAGCAATGTCCCGGCACGCGCTGCCAGTTTGCTGAATCGCTGCCGCAATTCGTCATTATTTCTACTGAAGTGGTCTTTGCTGCGGATGTAAACATCCACGTCATCAAAGTCTTGTTCGGTGGGTAGTCGAAGTCTTGCGATTGGGTGTTGCAGCGTCGGCTTCAGATTCAAGAATGGCGTCGGATCGAAGAGCCGACCATCGGCAAAGACATCTACACGCGAAGATCGCCCCGACTTTTTGAAGACGTACAACAAGCTCGCGTTTTGCGCATCGAGCTCCTCGCGCGCTTCCAACAGTTCCTCATGTAAGGCAACATTCTTTTGCAGCCGCCGTTCGTCCATCACCAGCATTCCTACACAGACGGGCCGGCGGGACTGGAGACGCCGTAGGAGTGAAGCCTCAACAGTCCGCCGTTCTCCCGCGGCGCGTTGCAACACGCTGCGACAGCCCGATGGCGAACAAGACTACCTGGCGAGTCGTTGGCGATTCAACT
>JAYVSP010000845.1:0-4473 GCA_043775215.1 Planctomyces sp.
GCTATCGAGTCTCGCCCCGTTGGGGCAAGGCCGCGAAACAAAACACACTCGTTTTCGGCCTACACCAGATCCCTCCAATATCAACTTTGCATCGCCCGATGGTCAGGCACCGCAGAATTCAGAATTGGCGGAATTCTGCGGTGCCTGACCCCGGTTGGTAAAGACTCAACCGCCGCTCGCCTGATTCAATGGACTTTGTTTGGGCAGGCATCTTCGTGAGCGAGCGTTAGCAAGGCAACATCGTTGGCACTCGCGCTCTGGCCGGCATCGCACGGCTGGGGCACAGGGGACCGCGGCTTAGCTTAGGACCGGCGCATCAATAACTGTCAGATGTCGCTGAACTCGCCAGAGTTCGGATCCGAAGTCTGGCGACTTCGGCTACGACAGTTATTTCTGCGCCGGTCCTTACCGAGTCGGCGTCACAAATCCCGCCGTACAGCGCACCTCGCCCTCCGAAAGTTTTACGGCTGAGAAAACCGCATCGAAGGGGGTCAATATTTCCACCAGCCGATCGAGATGTCGGCCCGCGACTGACTCATCAATCTTCCGCCAGTACGCCAATTGCCGACTTAATGGCTGATGGTTGTCGGTCACGAATCGCTTCGCGGCCGAGCAGTTCGCGAACATCCACTGTGGCTGATCGGCGAAATAGCGTGAGCGAACGGCCGAAAACAGCGGCTCAGATGACAGTGACCGCGCCGGAGTCGCCTGCCAAAGACTCGTGATCAACTGGGGATCGGTCGCCACCAACAGTTGATTCGCCGAAAGTCCATACGCCGGCCGATACGGATTGAGACCTTCCAGCCAGCGAAGCATCGTTTCCCCAGTTTGAATCCGTCGTGGCACCGCCGCGGATTCCAAATCGCGACTGTTGTGACTGACTGCCATGAGGTTCATCAGCACCAGCATGGCTCCATCGAGCGACTCGCGCAAGCCCGGTTGCCCCTCAATCAAATCAGCATTCTGTGGAGCAGAAAACTCCCAAGCCAGCAATCCGTTCACCGGCGCGGCTTGTTCCTTCAGTGTTTCGCTGGGGACGATCGCGCCTCCCAACTGCGGACGGAAGTGTGGCAGAACGTCCGCAAACAAATCCCGCCCGAGTAATCCGCGGCTGACATTCGCAAATCTTTGCCAATCGGATTGCGACTTCTCCGACTGGTCCAACGTGCGTAACCAACTCAGCAACTGCGGATCGAATCGCAATTCGCCCGCCAACAAAGCATTCGCGGGCAATCGCGCCGCGAGGTCACTTTTCTCTTGAGCGGCCTGTACGACTCGCTGCCAGACATCGGAGATTTCGCCGGTTTGATGATGAACCACTGCGTGAAAGGTGATTCCGTCGCGAAGCTCCACTCCCAGCGATAACCATTCCAACCGTTGCCAGAGTGCCGCGACCCACGCTTCCGAAGGCTTTGCGCGACGGAATTCCGCGTCCCACATTCGCGGATTGACGAACACGCGAATCGAACTCGCTGCCGGTACGGATTCCATTGCCTGGCGGTATTGTGGCAAGTTTGCCAGCGTGGCGGTGCGACTGCCTGACGACTTTGCCTCCGCCCGCGCGAGCACACTGCGGATTTGTCCTTCGCTCTCACTGATCGCCAGCGTTCGTCCGAGTTGGGCGGTGAAGAATTCCGGCCCGGTTGTTTTCCCGCCGGCCTTTTTGCGACGTCGTTGAAAGCTGTTCCCAGACGCTGACAGTTTCTGGACATCGTGAGGTTCCAACTGATCCCACAACTTCAGGGCACGATCCCACGAATCGTCACGCTCCGCGCGTGACAACAGCACCGCGTCCGGCTTCCCAGACTCAGACGGCACGAACGCCACGAGCATCGACTCGCCCAGCAATTCGGCCGCGAAGCGATCCAGCGGTTGTCCGATCATTGTCTCCAAACTGGTCTTGCCCGCCTGCCACTTGGCGAACTCCGGCCCTTGTTGCCACTTCTGCACGAATGGCAATTGAGTCAACCGGCGAAACCATTCCGCGTTCGGCAGGTCGCTGAGATTCTGCTTCAGACCATGGACTTCAATGCTCAGACCGACATCGGCGCCGACCAGTTCCGTCAGCGACGGTTCGTCGGCACGAGTCGACACACCGGGCAAGACGCCAATCAGCAGGAAAACGCCGATGGCCGCGATCGCACGAAACTTCACGATGCCGACACGAACCCGACGCGCCAGCGAGGGCGAACGCTTCACGGCGCTTCGTTGAAAAGGTTGATGAGTGAGCGTTCGCCCTCGCTGACGCGTCGGGTTCGTGTCAATTTCAACCGAGATAGGAAGAATCACGTCGAAGAATCCTGTGAAGTGAAGACTCGATCGAGAAACGAATCCAACGTGTTTCGCAGTTCATGTCCCAGCGGGGACAAAGGTCTCGACAATGAATCGGGAACCCCGTCGACCGCGTTCTCGCCGCGAAACGGCGTCACCGCCTCGGCCGGCGGAAGCAGAAAACTGGCACTCGACGCATGCTGAAACGCCTGATTGGCGAGCGCCACATACGCCTCGCGAGCATCCTGAACCAACACGTCCAATTGCCGCACCGGGACAACGGCGGTTTCGATTCGCAGTGCGGACTGCTGTCGAACGATCAGCGTTTTTTGCGACATCTGCCAGCCCGCTCCCAGCATGACTAACAGCGCGATGGCCGAGACAAAAAGCGCCGCAATTCCAGATCTCGAATCGTTCGGTTTGTGCGACGAGCATTCTTGCCTTCGGTCTGCCATTCGACGGGCAAGAGTGCCCGTCCTACGAATTTGTTGTTGGCCAGCTTCCAGGTTTCTCAACACCGACTCCGTGAGATCGACAACCGGCAGATGACTCCGCCAGACAACCACGGCCGCGTCGATCTGCTGAAATTGCTCCCGTAATTTTCGGCAGGCTCCACAGGCCGCGGCATGTGCTTCTGACTCCGCCGACAGTTCGCTTTGACGACGATCTAGCTCTGCTTGCAGACGTTCTTCAAACTCGAAACAGGTCATGATCTATTCCCGTAGCACAGGCGGTTCGCCTGTGATTTGATCAGATAAACTTCACAGGCGAACCGCCCGTGCTGCGATTTGAAACCAACTCTAGTCCGGGACAAAGCCTCGGCGACGGAAGTATTCGGCGATTTCTTTGCGGGCTCGGTGCAGCCAGATTTTGATCGTCCCTTCGGGGCGTTCAAGAATTTCTGCCACTTCCTCCACAGACAGTTCTTGCTGGTAGAACAACACAAAACACTGACGGTATTCCGGACGCAACGTCAGCAACGCTTGCTGAACTTCTTCGGCATCGTCGCGCGGGTTGGAAACGTTCCGTTCGGGGAGCTGGTCTGCATACAGGTCAGTCGGAGCCGGCCGTCGACCTCGTTCCTCCAAATGGGTTCGGCAGCGATTGGCCGCGATGGTGAGCAGCCAAGGCCGCAGCGGCCGTACGCGGTCCCAGCGATGCAAGTTGCGAAAGACTCGTAAGAAAACTTCTTGAGCCACGTCTTCGGAGTCTTGGCGGTGGCCAAGCATCCGCAGGCACGTTCCAAAAATCAGCCCTTGGAATTGCTCCACGAACTGCCGCTGGCTGGCAACGTCACCGGCCAAGCAACCTTGGACTAACTCGACCTCACTGACGTCCACGCTCAAGCTGGTATCCCATCGTGGAACTGTGACGGCTCACACCACGTCACCAAAGCCGCGTCATCTGGTCTCTCGTACCGGCCGACGTCGCACGTGGTTTCACGGACTTAGGTCCGGCGCATCAATAACTGTCAGATGTAGCTGAACTCGAACTCGCCAGAGTTCAGATCCGAAGTCGTGAGACTTCGGCTACGACAGTTATTGATGCGCCAGTCCTTAGCTTAGGTCCAGATGAGAACTCATCGCTTTTCGGAATAGAGATTGATGAACAGGAGGTTGTTGATTGTTGATGGAAGAAGCTGCGCGAACCGCCGACGCTTTAACTTCAAAAATCAACAATCCCTGTTCATCAATTTCTATTCCTGATCCCCGTCCTCATCGCTGGACGTAGTCCTTGGCCAACTGCCGAGCGAATTTGAACGCGTGCTTGATGGTATTAGCCCGCAGTTCAATCTGGTCCTCGGAGTAGTACCGAGTTCCCTCGCTTGTCGGCAGCCCCGCCAAATTCATCGACAACGGGAGCAGATCGAGGAATTCACGGTATCGACGCTGTTGATCAGCCGCAGCGGCTGCGGGATTCGGTTCAGACACGGCAGAGGCTCCTTCAGGCGGTGCAGCGTAACGACAAAAAAGGAGCCGCGACCATTCCCTGACAGTCACGGCTCGTATTCAGAGGCAACTCGTGAATCTCAGTCGCGGAGCGACTGTGAAAGTTTTAAAATACGTTCACAATTCGATGATTAGTACATTGAATACATTTGTTATTTATGCGAAACTCTTGGCCGAGGACGGTTCACGGCGGAACGAGGGTCTTGGCATGGTGGCGGAACGCGGGTTGTTTGATTTGGGTGAACCAGCCGGC
>JAYVSP010000846.1:0-4754 GCA_043775215.1 Planctomyces sp.
CTGGGACTCATTTCAGATTTTGTGTTTCGGATTTCCTTTGGATTTGGTTCTTCGGATTTAGGATTTTGTGTCAGGAAAACAACGTCTTCGGCCTTAATGGTATAAACGGCTACTGCGTTTTCACGTCAACGCACACGATTCGAAATCCGAAGTCTTCGACACGGCTGCCGGGGGAAACGCCGAAGCGATGTGCGGCGCGCGACATCTTGGAGTGGCTGCCCCAGGAACCGCCACGCACGACGCGAGTCTTACTTCCTGTCATTATCACCGGATCGGCCGTCACCTCATTTCGATCCCGGTAGGCTGATTCGAGATACGCGTCAAAACACCACTCACAGACGTTGCCATGCATTTGGGCCAAGCCGAAGTCGTTCTTGAGATATCTGGAGTCATCGACGGTCGTGGTTCGCTCCAAGTATGTTCCATTGGTAATCGTCCCGTATGGACTGTTCCCGTTGACGTTGGCGTTATCGCCGTTGAGAGTGCTGCCGAAATGAAACGGCGTCGTTGTGCCGGCTCGGCAGGCGTATTCCCACTGCGCTTCCGTTGGCAGCCGATAACCATTCCCCTCGGTCACCGAGACAATTGCCGACTTGATCGAGCCGGTTTCACGTTGACTGTCGCCGAGCGTGTAGTAGGGCGTCAGATTGTCCATGAGACTCAATTTGTTGCAGAATTCGATGGCGTCGTACCACGAAACCATCTCGACGGGAAACAAGTTCGTGTCCTGCCGGCCCACTTTGCTGCGGCCACTCCCAATGCCGCCGTTCGAGAACCAACTCGGATTGGTCTCCATCACTTTGAAATACTCCGCTTGCGTGACTTCATATACGCCCAGGTAAAACGGCCGCGAGATGCCGACTATGTGTTGCGGGCCTTGCTCCTCGTTGTACTCCTCTTCCTCGGTGGGCGAACCCATTATGAATTCCCCCGCCGGAATCTCCGTCAGTTTCATGCCAGTCGAGGGGGACGAGTATTCCCGCAAGTTCAGCGGCTTGGGGTTCACCTTCGGCAGCACTTTTGGGAAGCCTCGGGTGGGCCGTGAAGGCGGGTCAACGGCCGGTGGCTTTTGCGAAGCGGGTTTGACAGCGATCGCTCTGTTTGGATTGTCACCGGATGAAACGAATACCGCTGTGGAGATGGCCGTCTGTCTGGGCGAGTCCTGAGATCCGACGGGTTGTTCGGCCGTACCTTTTGCGGGCACTATAGCCGGCTCTGAATTGGTATCCGGGTTGACTTTCGAGTCTGTGTCGACCGGTGGCGCTTTGTTGGTCATCGGCGGGGAAGGGGTAGTGAACTCTGAATTTTGGGACGATTCCGAATGGTGACGGAATACCCAAAACCACGAACTGAGTACTGCAAAGCTTAGCACCGCGACCGCCACGACTCTTTGCAGCGTCCAGGGTGACGGATCGCGCTTCATGCCAGTCGCTTTGAGTGCTACTGCAAATGCCAGGCAGTTGGGCCACCGCTTCGCCGGATTTTTGGCCAGAGCTCGCGCGACGATTGAATGCTCCTCATGGGGAAGCATTGACAAGTCTGGGGGGTTATTCAAATGTGCATACATGAACTCGCTTAGATTGCTGCCGTCGAAAGGGAGTCGCCCGCCACGCAAGTGACAGTATGTCACCGCCAAAGAGTACTGGTCGGACTGTGGGAAGGTATGGCCTTCGAAGAACTCGGGGGCCGCGTAGCGCGGGGTCAATCCTCCAGAATGGTCGCCGGCAGTGTCCTCCAATAGTTGCACCAGGCCGAAGTCGCCCACTTTGACCCCGTTGCCGACCAACAGAATGTTCTGCGGCTTGATGTCACGGTGCTGCACACCGCGCCGCGACTGACCATCAATCTGTTGCCGCGGTTCATTGAGGAAGTCAATTCCCTTGGCCGCTTCATAGAGGTACTCCCACAATTCGTTGCGAGGAATGCACGAATGGCCTTGAGCTGCGGCTTCCTGAAATCGGTCCCATAAAGTCCGATCGGCCAGTTCCATGGCAATCACAAGGTGCCGAGAGGTCTGCCATGAACCGACCAGAGAGAGCAAGTTTGGGTGCCGCAGCGTTTTGATGATTTCCAAGCCCCGCAACTCCGTCGATGAAGCATCCGTTGACAACGAGACAAATTTTAGAGCAACGGCAAACTCACCGGGTGCCAGCGCCTTCCAGACCTCTCCATAACTACCGCTTCCCAGTCGTGCGACCAAGCGATAACCAGGCACCGGTTCAGCACCCGGCTGCAGTTCGTCACTCAGTCGCTGCGTCGCTGGGGCGAGCGTGAATTCCTGACGAATTTCGTGCAAAGTGGACGTATTCGAAAGGCGATCCGTTATCTTTGCGGCCTTGATCCGACGCTGCAATTCATCCGCCAGTTCGGGACAGTCCTGGCACAATGTCTCAACGGAGACGTGCTCGCAACGCTGTCGCGCTTCATTAAAGAGCTGGAAAAGTTGCTCCACGCGACTTTCGATCATGCGCATGGCCGGGCCTCCGTCGGGGATCGTCGCTGCGCTTATTTATGCCCAGTTGCCGAAATGCCGCTCTTTTTCGTCACTACTTTATAGGATCTATTGAACCAATGCTACGAATGGAGGCTAGCGAGCCTTGAGAACTCATTCGTCCAACAAGTCTCATACGTCCCATTTGAATTTATTCAACCGCTGACATGTTGCAGTGCCTGCCATAGCCAGTCGGGAGCGAAGAACAGCGCGAGGCTCGCGAATGCACACAGCGACACGCCGACAAACGCCGGAATGCCGGCAGTGCGACGCGCGTCGTCACGGCTGGGTTGCAAGTACATCACGCCGATCAGCCTCAAGTAATACCACGCGGCGGTCGCGGCATTGATCGCCAGGCAAACTGCCAAGCGGCGGCCGAAATCTGTGCCATGGTTCCATGCGGAAAGGAACAGAGTCAACTTGCCGAGGAATCCGGCGGTGGGCGGCAGGCCGGTGAGGCCAAAGAGCAGCACCGTTGCGAGGAACGCACCGGCGGGATGCGTCTGGCTCAGGCCGGCGAGATCGTAGCTGGTCTCCAACGGATGTTCGGGGCGTGAGAGGCTCGCGATCAACGCGAAGACGCCGAGTGTCGTGATGCCATATACGCCCAGATAGAACAACAGAGCGGGCAAGCCGCCCACGGATGTGCTCATGGCGGCCGAGCCGTCGTCGTTGATCTGCGGGAGTCTCACGGCAATCGACAAACCGACCAGCATGTAGCCGGCGTGAGCAATGCTCGAATAGGCCAGCAGGCGGCGCAAGTTTGTTTGCAGCAGGGCCAAAATGTTGCCGACGAACATCGTCGCGATGGCCAGCAGGAACAGCGTGTCGCTGCTCTTCTCCGCGAGGCTCCAGTGAAAGGCAGTCGTGATGTGCGGCTGGCCCAGGATGCGGACCAGTGCGATGAAACCGGCGACCTTTGGCACAAAGCTCAACAAGGCCGCAGCCGATGTCGCCGTCCCTTGAAAGACGTCGGGAGCGTAGAAGTGAAACGGCACCGCGGTGACTCGGAACGCCAAACCGGCAACGATCGTGACGATGCTCACCAGCAGCATGGCCGGCATCGGCTGGAACGCGCCTGCCGTGAGGGCCTGATGAATGGCAGTCAGGTTCGTCGTGCCGGCCACTCCGTACAAAAAGCTGAAGCCGTACAACACCAGCGCGGATGAGAAGACGCTCAGCAGAAAATACTTCAGCGTCGCCTCTTGCCCCGATGCGTCTCGCCGAGCGAGATACAGAAACAAATACGTGGGGATGCTGACTAACTCCAGTGCCAAGAACAGAATGACGATGTCGTTCGCCAGCGCGATCAAGTTCGCTCCGGCAAGGATGAACAGCAAGCAGGCGTGCGATTCGGCCGAGTGGTAATCATCAGTTTGATTCCAATTGACCAGCACCAAGATGGCACCGGTGGCAATGGTCACCAGACGGACAAACCACACCAGCGCGTCCGACTGAAACGGAGCCAAGCCGCTCGCCTCGACCACTTGCACCGGCACGAGCCACAGCCAGCCGGAAATCGCCAACGCCAGTAACGACCAAATCCCCCAGCGATGCCGCACGCCCTCCGCAGCGTGTCCGACATCACCGACCAGAAACGGCCCGACCGTCAAATTCACACACGCCGCCGCAAGCAACACGATTTCCGGCAGAATCAGGCCGACAGCGCTGGTGAGATGCTGAAACACGAGGAACGCTCCAGAGGTCAGAGGTCAGAGGTCAGAGGTCAGAGGTCAGAGGTCAGAGGTCAGAGGTCAGACAGCCGGGATGGGGCCGGCGGCGACAAGTTTCTTGCGGCGTGAGTCGACCATGAGGTTCATCCCCTCCAGTGACCGAGCGCCGAGCAACGGCAAGTCGTCTTTTTCGGCAAACACCACCTCGTCAATGGTGAAATGCTCACCGCACCGCACAATCGCGAAGCCGATGTTGCGCGTGATGAGTTGGCCGTTCGCTATCTCGAAGGTCAGGTCTTTCTTCTCACGCTTCACGCCAATCTTTTCGAGAACCTTGGACGGAACCCAAGTGTGTTCGCTGCCGGTATCGACCAACATTTTCGGAACATCCACCGACTTCTTACGGCGAACAATGTGCTCGATTGTGCCACTGACGTAGAACGTCCCCATGATCATCTCCGCGGCATTCAGTCCGCTGTGTTCGCCATCTCAAAAGGAGGGGTCGGGTGTTCAAAATTCAAAATTGGCGGATTATTGGCTATGCGCAAATAACGTCATTTCCGCCATTTTTTGAATTTTGAACACCCGAC
>JAYVSP010000847.1:0-5058 GCA_043775215.1 Planctomyces sp.
CACTCGATTCTAATTGGCCTTGTTCGCTGTCCTGATCCGTGTTCAATCCGTGTTTCATCCGTGGCTTGGAAACTGGCCTCCCCGGAACACCGGAAGAGCTTTCATCGAAATCTCGATCGGTCGAGTCATTCTGATCCACGAATGCGCAACTTCAAAACTCTCGCTTCGGGTTACATCGCTCACCACTTGCCCATCACCACATGCGAACCGGCGACTTCCGTCGCTTTGAGTACGCCCAGTTCGACAAGGTTGGGCCTCTGAGCCGTGAGCCCCCAGTACGTCCGCGGTTCCCCAACGGCATCCGTTCGAGGCGATTGTAGACGGGACCAAGTTTGCTCCATCAGGCTACTGTGGAAATGCCAGACGGCCACGGGGGTTCCATACGGCGAATAGATATGCCGACGTGAATAGGCCGGCGAAGACCCGAAGATCAATGAATTTGGACCGCCGCCTCCGGTCATTCCGCTGGGAAGGTCGAGCTTGTTGCGCTGCATTCCTCCGGAAAACTTCTGAAGTTCGTCGATGGTCGCGGGCTGGAGAACGATACTGTCTCCGGCGTGCAGGTCACGGGCGAGAAACAACTGACCTTGTTCTCCGACGACGATGAGCTGCTCGAAGCCCCACTCAAAGCCGTTCGCGACGACGAGCCGATCTGCTCCTTGCGGTTTGACTTCCAATCGGCCGCGCTCAGTACGATGTCCAACGGTCAGGAATTGTGTGCGTGTCCGTGACCGCAGCCAACCGGAAGTCAACGCTTGAGTCTCAGTCCAATCGACCTGCCCCGCCTCGAAACCTTCCCCTTCTGGCCAGATTGGGAAGACCGCCGTATCGCGTGAAAACCGCAAGCCCGAGGACGGAGCTTGTCCGGCAAATAGACTCAGCCGATTGAATGTCACGGCCGCCTGCGCCCGCTGGTCCACGTATGTCAAACTGCGCGAGCGGGCTTTTACGCTGAAACCGTGAGCCACCGTCGTGTATCCCAACAACAACAAGCTGGTGACGAAGGCAATCGCCGGGATCGTCAGGATCAACAGATGCAGCTTCTTGCGTTTCGCGAGCACGAAATAATTCATTGGCCCGATCACGACCGAGAAGATTGTGATCAGCACCAAGAACATCACGACCGGAACACCGCCGATTCCGGGAATCAGAAAGAACAGGAAATCGCCGTTCCCCATGCGGGATGACAGGCCATGACGCGTGCCCCATTCCCAGCGCGGTAGACCACCGATCGACTTGAGCAGCCAAAACCAGTCCTGAGCCGTTCCCGGAAAGGCTTCGCCTCGAAACATGACCAACTTGCCGAAGCCGACATCCGTCATGCGGAATGGAGCCGTCGCACGCGGCCACTCGCCGGGAATGTCTTGCGGCGGTGGGCCGGTGCTCGACACTCCGCCGCTCGCATCGATACGTGTAATGGCGCCGACTTCACGATCGGCCGACTTCGCTTCCAACCACGACCAGGACGTCGCGTCGGCATCGAGCACTTTGGCCAGTGCATCGACATCACGCGGCGAATCACCTGCCGCTGTTACCAACAACGTCCCGCCGCAACGAGTCCACTGAATCAACGCAGTGCGCGTCTCGCGCGGGAGCTTCGCGAGCGTCTCGAACGAGACAGAGATCAGATCGACTCCGCTGTAATCGACCCACGATGACGGCAACGAAATGGCCGGCAACGTTACTGCGCTAGCCGTTCGAGAACCGTGATATCCCCCGCTGATCGAACCGCCCGCACCTCGAATCGTCGACACGCCGTCTTCCAAGGGTTGCAGGTCCACGACGCCGGAGGCCACCACGAGACACCCCAAACGCCCTTGCTCCCAGTGATTCGCTTCGGGCAATGAAACGGAGCGCTGCATGCTTGTGAGCACGCCCCCTTGATCCTCAACGCGGAATTCGCCGCTCGTCGCGTCGTTGACCATCGGCACTGAAAGCGTCAGGCCAATCGTCGCGTTCTGTGGCACTTCCATCGTTTGCTTGACGACTGGCAGCGACTGATACGTCTTCGCAATGCGAAACGTCAGCGTCCGCGACGGACCGCGATTGACAACTCGCACGCGAACCGGGCAGTACCCTCCTTGACCGCAGCCAATCCAGCGCGAGTCAACGTCCACCTGCAAGTCGTGACCGACCAGCGTGAAGGTATCGCCCGCCGCGCGAGCTATGCCGGCGGGAACGATCCACGCGAGGATCGCCAAAAAGACGAATGTCGAATGACGAATGTTGAATGTCGAAGAGATGACGAGCTGGCACAGCGTCCAAAGTTTTGCCGTTCGGATTCCGGACTTCGACATTCGACATTCAACATTCCACATTCGACATTCTTTCATTCATGCCCGCAGGTCCGCCGGCATCTGGTGCGCGATCTCAGCAACGCGGCCCAGCAGCAGTTCGACCATCTTCAGCGGCGTCCAGCCTTCCAGCCGGGCGGAATAGTCCAAAATCAAACGATGACCCAGTACGCAAGCCGCCACTTTCTTCACTTCTTGAAAACCGACGTTCGGCTTTCCAGCCAACAACGCGGCGGCTCGCGCTGTCCCCGCCAACGCGATCGCCGCGCGCGGTGAGGCTCCGTACTTCACAAACTTTTGGACCTCTTCCGGCGATTCCGCACGCTGCGGATGCGTGGCCGTCACGAGCCGCGCAATGTAATTCGCCACCGCCTCCGGCAAATGGATGCGGTCCACGTAATCAAACAGTTGCGAGAGTTCAACGCCCGTCATCACCTCGGACAGTTCCGGCGGTTGGCCCCGCTTACGAGTACTAATGATCTGCTGCAACGTGTCGCTGCTGACTCCCGACACCTGAATCTTGAACGTGAAGCGATCGACCTGTGCTTCGGGCAGAGGGTAGGTTCCTTCTAACTCGATCGGGTTTTGCGTGGCGAGTACGAAGAACGGCGGTGGCAGCAGATGCGTCTCACCCAGCACGGTGACCCGGTGTTCTTGCATGGCTTCCAGCAACGCGGCTTGAGTCTTGGGAGTCGCGCGGTTGATTTCATCCGCCAACACCAAGTTGGCAAAAATCGGGCCGCGGTGAAACACCAGCCGACGGCTGCCGTTCTGCTCCTCCAAAATCGGAGCGCCGATAATGTCACTCGGCAATAGGTCGGGAGTGAACTGCACGCGCCGCGATGACAAACCCAACAGTGCCGACAACGACTTGACCAACTCGGTCTTGCCTAAGCCAGGCAACCCCTCGAGCAGCATGTGCCCGCGCGCCAGCAGGCAGATCACCACTTGTTCGACCAACGCGCGCTGTCCCAAGATCGCTCGATTCAACCCATCGCTCAATAGCATCAGCGAATGCTGAGCATCCGCTACTTCATGCGGCTTCAATAGCGAGTCTTTGACAGATGCGTCCGCTTCCAAGATGAAGTCTCCGACAGTAGTCACAAGCTGCCAGCTTGTGGCTACGGCTTTGTCTTTTCCGAAAAGTAGCTCTTCACGACCGACCGATGCCGCGGACGAACACTGCGATTCCAAGTCTCGTTACCCGACGTCGCTTCCGATCCGCGAGCCGCATTGCGCGGAGCCGACTCAGCCGGTTTGACCTCCGGAGCCGCGGCCGTGATGGCCAGCACTTCATCGCGCGGCTTGTCGAGGAATCCCGGCGGCAGCACCGATTCTTTGAACTTCGCGCCCTGCGAATTTGAGGCGTCGCCAAATTCCAATTCCGCATCGCCGCGGCCTTCGGTCACGCCCCCCTTGCCCGGCCGACCGCCCTGCTTGCATCGGATGTCGCTGAGTGCGAAACATTTGCCGTCTTTGTCGCACTCTGCACCGTTCTCACACGCTCGGCAGAGTTGGCACAGCTCGGCCAGCTTCTTCGATTCCAGCGCGAGGTGCTCCTGCAATTCAGCGAGCAATGCCTCGCGTTCGGCCGCGTCATCGGGCAGTTTGAACTGTCCCCCTTTGGCCATCGCACCGAGCTTCTGCCGCAACGCCGCTGGCAATTTGCCGAACGAACCACTCTTCGCCAGTTGCTGCATCGCCTGCTGAACTTCTTTTTCAAGCTGCTGAAACTGCTCTTCCGACAACTTCATCTCGCCCGTTTTGGCCAGATCACTGAGCGCTTCGGACAATGTCGCGATTGCTTCGCTGGCGTGCGACATCACGTCGGCCGAACGATCGAGCTTTGCTTTCAGACGTTCTTGCAGAGCGTCCACGGTCTCCCACTTCTCGTGAGTCAGCGGCCGATCCTTCGTTTCATCGGCTAGCTTCTTCATCTCGTCGCGGAGTTGTTCGCTTTCCGGTTCTTCTCGCTGGATGACTTCAGCCTCTTCCAACTGCTGCATGAACTCTTCCAGCCGATGCATCGCCTGCTGAGCGACCGCTCCCTTGACGACCGGTTCCTCCAGATTCCGTAGCGGAACAAAGCAACTTGCTACGGCGAAAACTGTCGGCAGAATCAACAGCTTCGCGAATCGAACCGGCCGCAATTTCGGCAAAGCATTCTGCCACAACCGTTCGAGCATCGGCAACTTCACGGCCCAGTGAGCATCCGCCGTCTCGCTGATTGTCATCAATAGTCCGCCGGCGTCGAGTTTCTGGTCGAGCATCGCCACCGCGTCTTGCTGACTGAATCGCCGTCGCCGCGACATCCACCAAGCGAACGTCGTGATGGGAACCGCCGCCACCACCAGCCACAACACCTGCGGCCAGAAGTTCGGCAGACGCAGCTTCACCAACAAGACGATCGACCCGAATACAAAACAAAACCCAGCCAGCCACTCCGCCGCATCGCGCAGAAACTCGCCAACACTGATCCGCCGCACATACCGCTGCACCCAACGATCGAAGTCTGGCATGGCTGTCTCCTGAAAATGAAGTCGGCCAGATTCTATCCGGGACAGATCGAGAAGCCATCGTCGTTCGACGGCTGCGAAGTTTGATCCGGAAGTGCCGAAATGCGGCCTCCCGACTTCAGGGTGAGGCCGAATTCTATTGTCCGCACGACGAAAACTGGAACGTACCTGAAGTATCTAAGGACCGGCGCAGAAATAACTGTCCGATGTAGCTGAACTCGCCAGAGTTCAGATCCGAAGTCTGGCGA
>JAYVSP010000848.1:0-6634 GCA_043775215.1 Planctomyces sp.
CTCGCAACGGGGGCGCGCCGAAACTGACCTCAGAATACTGAGAGTCAGGCGACACCCCCCGCCGCGAGTGACCTCCGATTACTGATATTTGGCCCATTACGAGTTGGAATTCATTCATCCCTTCGACGATGGCAACGGCCGAATGGGTCGCCTGTGGCACACGCTCATTCTGAGCCACTATCACCCGCTGTTTCAGCATGTGCCCATCGAATCGGTAATTCGTGAACGTCAAAAGGCGTATTACTCGGTCCTGGGCAAATGCAATCCGGCTGGTCACTCGACAGCGTTCATTGAGTTTTCTCTCGCCGCGACGCAGGAAGCTCTGGAACGAACGCTGAGCCAACTCGCCCCCGCGACGGTCACGTCCGAACAACGCTTGGAAACCGCAGACGAGCATTTTGCAAAACGATCCTTCTCGCGCAAGGATTACATGGCTCTGTTCCCAAAACTCTCGACCGCAACTGCCAGCCGAGACCTCCGGCAAGCCGTTGACGAAGGACGATTGGCCCGAACTGGTGACAAAGCGCTGGCTCGCTACACGTTCCACTCGAACACAAAGCGACCGGCCACGCGCCGATAACACGATTGCGGCACCACGCTTCGAATCATTCAGCTCGTCATGTACGGGCATGAACATAACATCTCCAGATCACTCGGTCGCGCGGCTGCTGCCGACCGCGTTGGCACACAATTCGTGGCACAGGCTCGAAGCGATAGCGCCTTTGATTTTCAACTTCGGCCGCAGCCGAATCGAAGACTGTACGATTTTGCGTAGGTATCAAACTGCGATTTCTTCGCTTTCAACCTATTCGCCCTTCCGATGCCCGTGGGCCGGTTCGCTCAGACGCAACTCGAGCTGAATGAAACGGTCGATTTGGCGTGTGACGCGAAGATAGTGGTCGACCGCTGGCTGCAGCATACGCAGATCGGCTGGTTCGGGATTGTTCGGATCGGTCGCGGCGGAGATGGCATCTTGGAGCCTCGCCGCAATGATAAATAGACCGCTGTTCACAACGCCGAGATTGGCTGCCAACGGATCCGCCTTTTGAATGGCCGCATTCGCGTAGTCTGCGACTCGCTTGAACCGCGGATCTTGATCTTCTGACACGCAATGCGTGTGGAGACTGGAGTTCCCCGCCATCGTGGCAACCTGAGTGACTTGCTCGACATCGTCCATGATTCGTTCCTTTGTTCTGGTGACATTTCCTAAAGTTCCGCAGCAATTCTTAGCTGCGGCTGTGACGCACGCTCAGTCCATGAAATTGATACCCAGCCGCTTTGAGAACTGGACTCAGTAGTCTCTTCGCGGCCTTCAGACCAGCTCGTGATTCCTGTTGAAGTTTCCGCATCTCACACTGCGCACGTTTGGCTCGTTGCAGCATTTTCACCGCGAGTTCAACTCGCTTCGCTTCGATTGGTGATGTCCCGACATATCGCACCTGCTGCCGGCCGTTGATTCGGAATCGAAGTTTGAACACATTCGATTGTCCGCGACGTCGTTCATGGGCCATGAATCCTTGCTGCCTCAACTCGGCAATCTCGCCTTCCGTCAAACCCAAGCGCTTCAGTAAGTCGACTGACTCCGCCTCGGAAACGGCAGACTGGTTAGTGGTATTTTCTCTCTCCATACCAACACCTCCCTTGAATACCGGAGGGCCAGATTGGCAACCTGCAACAGCCGATCCAGTCCGTCGTCCTTTTGAATTGGACAAAAGAAGCCATCCTGATCGCGACTTCGATCTCGACATTTTTCCGACAGCTTGGCTGTCAATGGATGCACCATTCTCATCAGCTCCGCCAACATCATGTGGAGATTGGCGGCCACCGGTTCTTGGCACGACTCCGCCGCCATGACCAGCGGCCAGATCAGCGATTCGTCCCATTCCTGACCCAACACTTCCCAAGCTTTTTCTCGCAAGTCCGCATCATTGCGTCGCCCATTCGCGAGTGACCATTTGGCGAACGCCTCACGCAGGCCAATCCCATTTTTCTGCGGCGGTCGTGATGGGACGAGGCATTGAGCCTCCTGACGCAAACTCGTGAGGAGCAGATGGCGGCCGTCCTTGGTACTGGCGCTCGTGGCAACGAAGGCAAACGTTTCCAGGAACTCCCGGCCTGGCTGCCATTTCGTAATATCTGTGGCATCCCAATCGCAGGACACCGCAAGTCGTCGCAGGTGTTCTTCGACAGACCTCATCCGATCCGGACAGTCTATGCTCATCGTCGTCAATGACGCACAAACAAGTACGATCTTTGGCCCCCACCGCCGAGGCAACGTCGGCCGCAGTGCAGATCGTGTCTGCGTCCGCTCAGCAAGACGGAAGTTGCTCACGAATTGCGACAGGTAGGGTTCTCCAAGCCGTTCGACACCGGCACAGACAACTGCCGGCACTCCGCAGCGCCGAAGAATCACGGCATCGGTGATCGAGCTCGCCACGAGCAAAGTTCTTTCGAAAATCTCTAACAATTCTTGTGTCAGTTCATCGGCGAGAATGGCACAGGCAGGCAGCCTTGTGCCCGAGACACTGCCTTCGTCGGCAATGATCTCGAACGGATGCTTGCTGCCCTTCGTTAGAAGTGCGATCACGATTTGGCCGCGACCATCGATGCAACTCTTGAGTCGCAGACTACCGTCGTCGGCCCGGACCGCAATGCCTGCCTTGACCAGATCCACATCACTGTAGTGCTGCATCAAATCCGACAGCACCTCGTCACCGTTGAAGTGGCAAGAGTACGCATTCTTCAACTGTTGGTGACGCTGTCCTAACCAGGTGACTTGAGCGCTTCCGCAATGTTTCAAGAGGTCCGAATAGATCTCAGGGGAATTCGCCATCGACTCATCCTTGATCTGGGTTGACTTCCGAAGAGCCACTGCTCGGAGGCGGATGATCCGTCATCACCGACGATGGGCTGAACGAGTAGGGACTACCGACTGGAAACTGAAAATTCTTCAATGCTTCCAGCAACTGCTGTCCGTTGCCGTTCTTGGAAGCCGCTTCATTCATCGCCTGGCATCGGCGATCGATCTCTTTTAATCGCTCATTTAGTTGCAGCATTCGTTCCATATCTTTCTCGGATTTGAAGGGCTGGTTCGCCGCAATCCATCCATTGATCGCCGTCTCATATTCGTCGAACTTTTTACGCTCAGCGTCATCCTTCGGCGGTCTCGATTCGGCATCGAGCATGAAACGCACCGTCTCTGGCGTACCTCGGATGGCCAAGTTGAGCTTGGCAACGAATCGAAGATTTCCGGCGAGTCGCTCAGGCTCGACGACGTGACCCTGTAACCAACCTGTCGCTTCTGCCGAGTCCCGCACGTCGAAGAACATCTTCTCCCACGCCCAGACGAGTTGCTCATCCAGATCATTCAGACCAAAGCGAAGTGCCATCTCCTCTTGAGTGCAGTGACCCAAGACCATCAGCATGAGGCTTTCTCGAAGGGATCTGTTTTCCTGCACCCCTTCCGCTTTTTGAAACCAACCAAAAGTGTCATCCGTCACGCGTCCGTATTCCGGACCGTAGAGAACCTGTCGGCGATACACCCACATCGTTCGGACCAGCTTGTCTACTTTATCGAAGCTCGGTTGAACCAGTTCGTCGAGCCATTCCCCAGCGAGTTTCCATCGCCAGTCTGGACCATAAAGTTGTCGAACCCCTTGAACAAACGGGTGTCGATAACACCAATCAAGATACATTGCTGCCCTCACATTCTGGACAACTCAAGAATTTGATCGTTTCCAGTCTTCGAGTTGCCGTCTCCAAGCACTGTATTCTCAAGTCGCGTTCGCCGAGTCAACTCCTTTAAGACACAAATCGTCTTAGTTCGACAAAATTGATCCGGCGATCGCTCTTGGGGAATCGGCGACTTTCGCCGCTGTTCAATACGTTTGGCTACCGAACATCCTTTGAGCCTGTTGCTGGCTTCTTGGTTGTCGTTGCACTTGGCAGTTCACCGGCAAGCAATCGGGAAATCAGTCCCAAATCAATTCGTACCACAACCACTGGTTCGGCTGAAGTCGCCAGACGCCGCGTGCGCAGATCGACCCATTCGATCTCCTCGAGCGCTCCGCCTTTCCTTGGGCTCGCATCCGTGACGTGTCTCACAAAACGACCGTCACCGACGTCAAGATACCACCGGTGTTTAGTCTCGAACTTGCCGCGCAACGGGGCGAACCCGGGATCCCAAGCAAGGTTGACCGAAAGGCCCTGAATCCTGGCGGCAAACTCAGAAACTAAACCTGCCAATGGTGTGTGAAATCCAGCAGCTTTCAGTTTGAGAACGACGGCCAGTTGAAACGCTTGCTTCCAATCAAATACTCGATGGTTGCCGCGGCCAGGCTCGTTCTCGATGCCTTTCGGAGTGATCCCACGAGCGAGCGCGTATCGAGCATCCCGATAGGAAACTCCCAAGCGATCACACAAAGATTTCAATTTGATTCCTTCTGTCTCGCCGACTTCGTCAGGCTTTCGTCGAGATGCGGCCATGACAACTCCTACCTTCTCTTCTACCAATCTTGCGCCGTTAGCTCACCGTTCAGACCGGTCACCCAACTCCGCCCAACTCCGAGCGTCTGTTCTCTGTACACAGTCAATCTCGAACTGTCGCACTCTGATGGATTGCACGAGTAAAGGCTCTCAGCCTCTCGTGTCAAATCAGTCCTAAGATTCGTAGATGATCGCCGGTCGATCGAAAGATCGTCCACGATGACGACTCAAACTAAGTCTTGACGATCACCGGACGACGACCTTGTGGCGTGGCATTCGCCCTTGATCCGGGTTCCCCGGCGAGCCTTTGCGGGTGCGGCCACTCTTTTGAGAATGTTCCGTCGCCGAAGCTTCCGAAATGCTCCGCTGGCGGTACGGCGATTTCACGTCGATGAGGCGAGCAATGTATGCTCCCGACAAATCCAGGAGTTGCCTGATGAATTCACGATTCTGTGCCAGTCTGTGTGCGGCCGTGGCATTAACCGGCGCGCTGTGTGTCACGTTCGCTCTGTGCGCGGAACCTCCTGGGAACGCGACCGAGCCGCCGAAGAACCCGAAGGCGTTTTCCGACAAGCCATCGGATCGCCAACATGCCGTCTCTGTCGCGGCGGCGCGTGAGCGGGCCAAGGTGATGCACGACATCTACGACACCACGCTGGACGTGATGCACCGCCACTATTTCCGCCGGGAAGGATCGGTTTTGCCAGCTCGCGCGCTGGAAGACGTCTTCGCCGACATGGCCAGACAATCGGGCACGAAAGCGCGATGGATCTCGGTGAACACCAAAGCCATGAGCATCCACCACGAGCCAGACAGCGAGTTCGAGAAACAAGCCGCCAAGGAACTCGCCGCCGGCAAAGAAGAGTTTGAACTCGTCGAGAACGGCTACTACCAGCGCGCCGGTCGCATCTCTCTGGGAGGCGGATGTATCAGTTGCCACACTAACCAGTTCTCATCCCCTTCCACGTCGGCCAAGTTCGCCGGCTTGGTCATTCGCATTCCCGTCAACGCCGAGTGACAGGATTCAGTCAACGAGATTGCGCGATCCACGGAGGCTGATCGAATCCAATTGCAACCGGGAGAACTGATCTTGGTCGCGACCGATGGGCTTCAAGAAACTCATGCGGCCGACGGCACGATGTTCGGCATGGAACGAATCGTTGAAATCGTCCGCGCGAATCAGCAGCGAGAATCTCAAGCCATCATCCACGAGTTGCACGCCGCAGCTTGCCGATTCCGAGACGGAGCACCGCAACAGGACGACATCACGATGGTCATCATTCGAGTGCCAACCACTCAGTGACTTAAGCCGACTTGGATGTTTCTGGCACCGTTGACTGAGCGGCCAATCCAATCAGCCGGAACGCGCTAGCGTCCGGTTCAACCGGGGCTAGCGCCCTGCGGCTCAGTCGCCGATTTCATTCAGGCTCAGCCGCAGTGATTCCAATTCGCGCTGTAGCGATTGAACTCGATCGAGCAGATCGAGCACCGCCGCGATGCCCGGCAGGTTGATGCCCAGGTCGCGACGCAAGCGCCGGATCGTGCGCAGGCGAACAACGCACGCCGCCTCGAACCAAACCTGTGATTCCGGTTCTGACCGAACCGGTGCGATCAAACCTTGCTCAACGAACAGTTGAACCAACTCCGGCGGCATTTCGGCGACCCCCGCCAGGGTCTCCAGCGTGAGCAAATTCAGTACGGTCGGATGAATAATCAGGTTGTCTTGAATGCTCATCACTCTCTCCTTTTATCAGCGTGGACGGAACGCGGACGTCGCCGCCAATTGCTGGAACAATTCCCGCTCGGCATCGCTGACCTGAGTCGGCACGACGACTTTCAAGCGAGCGTACAAATCACCGCGCGAGCCATCGCGCCGGGACAAGCCTTGCCCGCGCAGCCGCAATCGTTGTCCCGTTTGACTGCCGCCTGGAACGGTCATGTCCACTTCGCCGTCCAGCGTCGGCAGCGAGACCTTCGCCCCCAAGACCGCTTCCCACGCAGCCACCGACAACTCGGTCAACAGATTGTCGGCTCCTTCACGCGTGAATCGGGCGTGCGGCAAAAGTCGAATGTGAACCAGCAAATCTCCCGCTGGTCCGCCGCGATCACCCGGTTCGCCTTGTCCGTTCAAACGCAGCACGTTGCCGTC
>JAYVSP010000849.1:0-8532 GCA_043775215.1 Planctomyces sp.
TTGCCACATAAGACTTACGACTAAACTACATGCCATTCGTTCCTGACACCTTTTCTTCCCCCCAGGACGAGCGTATTTCGCCGTTGTCGACTGCCGTCGGAGTAGCGTCATAGGGTGACTCATTCTTTCGTGGTAGCCGTGGATTGGCCAACGGACAAGACGAAGCCCTGATTGGACAGCGGTTTTCGAGCCTGTTCAAAGTTCGGTGATTCCGCGAGCAGGCCAATCCGAATTTCGCGTTTTTGAGGATCCAACACGATGTCCTCTTGGTCGGCCCAGTCGATCCGTTTCAAGGCTTCGCGCATCGCATTCGCCGACGATCCTTTGCCCGTGAATCGTTCGTAACGGAAGACCACGACGCGACGCGCCGTAGCGCGTTCGGGCGACTTCACGGGCGGATCGGCGGCCGGTTTGGGTTTCGACGTTTCTGAATTGGCCGGCGGACTCTTGACGGGCTTTTCGGGAATGTCTTCCAACGTTGCGGCGGGAGTCTTGGCGACGGCGTTCTTCGGCGGATTTGCGGCCGGCGCGATCGACGACTTGGCCCCGATAGAAACTCCGGGCAGCAGTTGAAATCCCGCAGCGATCAATGCTTGGCGAGCCGGTTCCGAATTCACCGAGCCTCCCAATTGGCCGATCCGAATTTCTCCCGCCACGGGATCAATTTCCACATCGTTCAGATCGGCCCAAGTCACCTGCCTCAACGCTTGCCGAGCGGCAGCGGTCGCGTCTCCCGTACCGGTAAACGACTGGAAGCGAAGCGTCACAACTCGCCCACTCGGCTGAAGTGAGACGTTCGAACGTGCCGGCGGATTTGCGGATGGAAGCTGCGGCATCACCGGAACGGGAAACTGCGCCGATTTCGGACTCTTCGCTGGTTCAGCTTGAGCTGTTGCTGGCGGAGCCGCCGAGGCACTCGTCACCGCCAATTGTTTGAGCCACGGAATCGCCCGCGGAATTCCTTGCTGAATCATCGAGTCGTAATGGTTGCCGGTCGGAACTTCGACATAGGTAACCGCCTTACCGTTTGACTTGAGTAGTTCGGCAAATCGACGCGAATCGGACACCGGCGTGTTGCTGTCGTCGGCGGCGTGAAACAAGAACACCGGACAACCGATCTTTGCAGCGTGAGTCAGTGGCGAACTTTGCTTTGCAAATTCCGCGACACCAGGAAGGAGTCGCGACGCTGCCGAGTTGTCGATGACGCTTTTGAGTCGAGCGACGACGTCGGTCGCGGGCGCATACGCGATGCATCCTTTGAGACGCGGTTCGTGTTCCGCCGCCAATAACGCCAATGTTGCCGCAGAGCTATGACCAGCAATATAGATTCGGTTGGAATCGACCTGAGGAACATTGTTGGTCAAAAACTCCACCGCATTCCGAATGTTGACCGTGCCTGCCCCCGAACGTCGAAACTGTTCATAAGCCAGAGAATAATCGCGATCCGTGGCGCGATCTTTATTCAAAATAGGGCCATCGAGGGACACGCCTAACACGGCAAAGCCCGCATCGACATACGGGCGAGTTTCCGCCACATCACTCACGTCAGGCACGGTGGCACCATGCAACAGCGTCGATCCCGCGCTGGCAACCACGACACAGGCCAGCGAGCGATCCGCATGACTCCCAACCGGCTGCCAATAATTCATGAGGGTGAGCACCCCCGGTGTCTGCGCTTGTAAACCGGAATAGTCCGTCATGATCAACGCATTTTCGTGACCTTGGATGACGCGCAGGTCCATTTTTTGGAAGCGCGGTATCGGAACCGCTGCCACGTTGAATGGTGCGTCCGGCTTCGGGGACTCACCTGCGGCGGGTCCAGCCGTGGGGATCCGCGCCTTGTCTTCCTGCATCATGCGGTCCACACCAAGAACTGCGGCAAGGGGTGTCACCAGGAACATGCCCAGAACAAACTGAAACAGGAAAACCGCGCGAAACTCCTTCCAATGTTGAATGATCAGAATCAGGCTGACCGCGCAGAACAAAAGACTGATCCCGCCGGCAATTGCACGATGCCCTGCCACGTTCAAACCGAGATTCACCAGCCACGCCATGATGAATGCGATTCCCCATCCGGGACTAACTCGAAACGTCACCACGATCATCCAGATGGCGGAAGCAAAAAGCAGCGGGAGGCCGACCCAAACCACCGTCTGCGCCAGTGGCTTTGATCCCAAGGGATCGTCATAAAAGCTCCAGGCAAATCCGGCACAGGTCAAAATCCCCGCCAGTAACGCCCACCACACGAAACTCCCCGCAATAAAACTCAGCGTCTTCGCGGCAACCGACGGGCCACTCTTCTTGCTTTTTCCGGCATTCTTCTTTCTTCGGGATCGGTTCGATTCAGTCGTCAGTCGGGAGAATTGCTCGTTAGTCTCGTCAGCGTCTATGAGTTCTTCCACGCTATCGAACTCGTCGACTTCCTCGAAATCATCTTCAAAGAAATCGTCGTCGCGGCTCTTCGGGCGAGCTTTCGGCTTTGTCTTGGGCTTGAGCGATGCGGGCTTTGACGCAGCCGGTTTGCTCGGCGAGTCCTTCGCCACCTTCTCTGAACTTGAACTCGCAGACGACGGCTTCGTGGGTGCTGCTTTCGACGACGTAGGCTTGGTGCGGTCGGCAGAGTTGCCCGCGTCTGAGCGGAGTTGAGGAATCGGGACTCGGCCGCCGCAGGCTTTGCACTTGCAGGTCTTGCCGGCCAATTCTTCGGGAACGTCATACGCTTTCGAGCATTCCGGGCACTCGACATGGATCATGATGGCTCCGTCGAAATTCGCGCAAGAAAATCGTCTGCCCGTCAGCGGCTTGGCGTGAGCAGACTGGCGAGCGGAGTCTAAACGCTATGACAGGCACGTCCAGTCCAGCCATGAGTCATCGAGCCTTCGGTGCGACCTGGGCAGCATCGGCTAACGGAGCAACCGCCCCCGGCGTGTGGTCGTTCAGGCAGTCGTCCAAACATTGATGATTTCCACAACTCGGTCACTGAACATTGAGGATCGTTGCAAATAATGCAAGGGCTAGAGTGACAAAATGACGGTTCGTCGACATCAATTTCCGTGAGAGCGTTAAGATTTGTCGGGCATTCCCTGATATTTGGTTTGGAATTCACGCGATGAACTCCACGGCTTCAGTGTCGTCCCCTCCCGCGCCGCTTTCGCCCTTGACGCGCGCGGTCTTGTTGTACGCCGAGTGCGTGGAGAAGTTGAACGGCCTGGTTCATAACTTTGCCGGCAGTGTTCGATTCGTTGCGAAACACGACGTCGAGACGTATCGTTTCGCTGCCATTCGGCAGTGTGCTGCACTTCACCAAGAGTCACCATTCGTCCGCGTCATCAGACATCGAGAGGAACCATCATGGAAGTCAATCTGCGATCGCTTGTGGGAAAAATGAATGACACATGCCGGCGTGCGTTGGAGGGGGCCGCGGGACTGTGCCTCTCGCGCACGAATTACTCGGTTGAAGTTGAGCATTGGCTGCAAAAGTTGCTGGAGGTGCCCAACAGTGATCTCAGCCGCATTCTCAAGCAGGCCGAGATTGATCCCAGCCGGTTGGAAGCCGCGCTGACGAAGTCCATCGACGGTTTCAAGACCGGCAATGCGAGACCTCCCGCACTGTCGCCGTTGTTGGTGGATGTGGCTCGCGATGCGTGGTTGATGGCGTCGGTGGAGTTCTCTGAACCGGTCGTGCGGAGTGGGCATCTGCTGCTTGCCGCGCTGACCAACTCGAAGGTGAGCCAACTGTTTGCTTCGTCGGTGCGTGATTTCAGCAAGCTGAACGCGGAAGCACTGGCGAAAGCACTCCCGCAAATTACGGCGGGCAGCATTGAGGATGTTCAGCCGGCGCGAGAACCATCCGTCACGGGTGCTCCCGAACTGCGGCCCGGTGGCGGGAAGACTCCATCGCTCGATCAGTTCACGATTGATCTGACCGAACGTGCTCGGCGCGGAGAGATGGATACCGTCTCTGGCCGCGATCACGAGATTCGGCAACTGATCGACATCTTGATGCGGCGACGCCAGAACAATCCGATCCTGACCGGTGAAGCCGGCGTCGGCAAAACGGCGGTCGTCGAGGGCTTTGCTCAACGGATCGCCGCCGGAGATGTCCCGCCGCCGCTGCTAAACGTCACCGTCAGATCGCTGGATCTGGGACTGTTGCAAGCTGGGGCGGGCGTCAAAGGGGAATTCGAGAACCGTTTGAAGTCCGTCATTCAGGAAGTGAAGGCGTCCGCCAAGCCGATCATTGTGTTCATCGACGAGGCTCACACATTGATTGGTGCCGGTGGCCAAGCGGGACAGAACGACGCGGCGAATCTGCTCAAGCCAGCGTTGGCGCGAGGGGAACTGCGGACCATCTGCGCGACGACGTGGTCTGAATACAAACAGTATTTTGAAAAGGACGCAGCCCTCACGCGGCGGTTCCAAGTCGTCAAGGTCGAGGAACCGTCTGTAGAAGTGGCCGAGATCATGTTGCACGGGCTCGTGTCGATGCTGGAGAAGCATCACGGCCTGGCCATTTTGGACGAAGCCATCTCGGCGGCAGTGCGGCTGTCGCATCGCTACATCACCGGGCGACAGTTGCCGGACAAAGCGGTCAGCCTGCTGGACACGGCCGCAGCGCGGGTGGCGGTTGGACACTCGGCGATTCCCGCGTCGATTGAAGACATCACGCGGCAGATCGATCAGACGAAGATGAAAACGGAAATCCTGAAACGCGAATCGGCGGCCGGTGCCGATCATTCCGTGCGCGTTCAAGAACTATCGAACAAGCTGGAGTCGTTGCTGGCCGAGTCGCAACTGCTCAATGAACGCTGGACCAAAGAAAAGGATTTGGTCACGAAGATCCGAGATCGCCGCGACCGGCTGTCCGGCCGAACGAAAGATGCTCCGCAGCCTTCGGAAGCGGAAGGGGTCGCGATGCGTGACGAACTCCGAACGTTGCAAGCCGAACTGAAGACACTCCAGGGTGAAGCCCCGTTGATGCAACCGTGCGTTGATGCTCAGGCGATTGGCGAAGTGGTTTCTGCATGGACCGGCATCCCAGCCGGCCGCATGATGACCGACGAAATTCAATTGGTCTCGACGCTGCACGAGCGGATGCAAGCTCGCGTGATCGGCCAGCCACACGCTCTGCAAGCGATCGGCCGGCGCATTCAAACGGCACGAGCCAATCTCACGGACCCGCGGCGGCCGATTGGTGTCTTTTTGCTCGTCGGTCCCAGCGGTGTGGGTAAGACTGAAACGGCCATGACGCTGGCCGAACTCTTGTACGGCGGCGAGCGGAACATGGTCGTGATCAACATGACCGAGTTTCAGCAGTCGCACACGACCTCGTCGTTGATTGGCTCGGCGCCGGGCTTGGTCGGGTACGGCAAGGGAGGCAAGCTGACCGAGGCGGTGCGCCGCCGGCCGTATTGCGTGGTGTTGCTCGACGAAATCGAGAAAGCACATGACGACGTGCTGGAACTGTTTTACCAAGTCTTCGACAAGGGTGTTTTGGAGGACGCGGAGGGACGCGAGATCGACTTCAAAAACACGATCATTCTCTGCACGTCCAATGTCGGGTCGGATGTGATTCAGTCGGTGTGCGCCGATCCCGAAACACGTCCCGATCCCGAAAAGTTGGGCGAGCTTTTGCGGCCCAAACTACTGGAACGCTTCAAGCCGGCGTTTCTCGGACGCATGACGATCGTGCCATATTACTCGCTGGGTGACGACGTGCTGCGGAACATCGTGAAGCTGCAACTCAAGCGGATTGCCAGCCGGCTGGCGGACAATCATCGGGCGGAATTGCATTACTCCGACGCGGTGATCGACCAGATTTTGAGCCGTTGCCGCGAGTCGGAAACCGGCGCTCGCAATGTTGACCACATTTTGACCGGCACCGTGCTGCCGGACATCTCGAAGGAGCTGCTGGCTTGCATGGCGGAAGAACGTTCGGTCGGCCGCGTGGAAATCTTAGTCAACGACTTGGCGGGCTTCGACTACAAGTTCTCCTGAGATTCGACGCAACCGGAGCGGGATGGCGACCGAGAATGGAACGTTCTGGGTGAGACCTCGCGTTTTTGCGCGAGTCGTTTTTGGGACTCCGGTTGATGTTTGCACTTCGGCGTTTTCCGTCCTTTAAGTCATTCCGCCGGGACGGCAAATGACACAAATGACTGAAGGTTCGCGCAAACATCCTCCTGTGTCCCAATCAATGAAATTAGCAGTCCGCATTTCCTCGCGAAGGCCGCATCATGAGTTCCGAGGTTTCCGACCAGAGACGTTTGTTGTCGTTCAAGGCGGACGGCAAGACCGATTTGCTGATGCCGAAATCTTTCGCCGCATCGGAACGGATGTCGGGTCTATTCAATGTGGTTGTCGAATTGCTGACGGTTCCTGAGAAAGTCTCGCAGGTCAAGCCAAAAGACCTGCTGGGCAAACGCATGACATTGCGAGTGCGGATCGGGGAAGACCCGGCCTCGGGGCCGTATCGGTATTTCGACGGCATCTGCTCGCGGTTCGCGAGTCTCGGCAAAGATGACCGGTATCACTATTTCCAGGCCGAAGTCGTTCCCTGGGCGTGGCTCCTGACGAAACGCGCCGATTGCCGCGTCTATCAGGATTTGAAGGTTCCGGAAATCGTCGAGAAGGTGTGCCAGGAATTGCAGGCGGATTTCCCGGAGTTCAAATTCCAGGTGCGCGGCAACCGCGGCAACTATGCCAAGCTCGATTACTGCGTGCAGTTTCGCGAAACGCATTTCAATTTCATCTCGCGGCTGATCGAACAGGACGGGATGTATTACTATTTCGAGCACACCGAAAACGGTCACACGATGATCTTCGATGACTCGCTCTCGGCAGGAAACGATCTCACCAATCAAGCCGAGGTCCGCTTTTCTCCCGAATCGGGCATGGGCGAGCACAACGAAGACGTCGTGGAAGCGTGGCGCGACGAACGCGCACTGCATTCCGGGAAGTTTGTGGCACGCGACTATCATCACCAGATGGCCACTCAGGACTTCAAATGGGATGCGACTACGAAAACCAGCGTGGCCAGCAATGACAAGCTGGAGATGTTCGACTGGCCAGATGGCGCGGCCGATCGTTTCAATGCGCCCGACCAGCGGTTGGGCGAGCTGAACACCGAGGCCACGCGGCTGAATAAGCTTCGCTCCGAGGCCGAGGAAGTGACTCATCGCACGTTGTCGGGATCGTCCTATTGCCGCGGCTTCACGCCAGGTTACAAGTTTCACTTCAAGCATGCTCCCGGTGAGAAGTATCTGCTGACCTCGATTGAGCATTCCTCGGTGCAGGCTCCGGAGTATCAATCCAACGCAGAGATTCGGAAGCCGTATGGGAACACGTTTCACGGCATCCCGGCCGACGTGCAATTCCGGCCGCAGCGGTACACGCCCAAACCCGTTGTCGAAGGATTGCAGTCCGCAGTCATAGTCGGTCCAAAGGGCGAAGAGATTTATACGGACAAGTACGGCCGCGTGCGCGTGCAGTTCTTCTGGGACCGCAAAGGGAAGAAGGACGAGAAGAGCACTTGCTGGGTGCGCGTGGCCCAAGCCTGGGCCGGCAAACGCTGGGGTGCCTCGTTCTGGCCCCGCATCGGACAAGAAGTGGTGGTCGCGTTCCTGGAGGGAGATCCAGATCAGCCGGTGATCGTTGGCAGCCTCTACAACAACGATCAAATGCCTCCGTACATCGGTGATGGTCTCGACTCGAAGCACAAGAACGACAACAAAATCAGCGGCATCAAATCCAACACGACCAAGGACGGTGATGGATTCAACGAATGGCGATTCGACGACACCAAAGACAAGCAGCAAGTCTTCATTCATGCGGAACGTGACTACGACCTGCGCGTCAAGAACGAGTCACGTGAGTTAATCATCAACCATAGCCATCTGATCGTCGGCAGCGAGAAAGATGGAAAGAAGGCGGATCGCCGTGAGCAGATACTGCAAGATCGCCACATGACCGTCGAACGAAATCAAGTCGAAAACGTGAAGGGCAATCTGCAACTGCTGGTCGGCGGCGGACAGGGAGACAACGGCAACCTCGATCTGGTGACCAAGAAAGATCTCAAGGAACTTGTCGGAGGAGACCAGCACGTCCATGTGAAGATGGGCCGCAATGAAAAAGTGGACATGAATCAGTCGCTGACCGTGGGCATGAATCAGAACGAAAAAGTGGGCATGAACCACGCGCTCGAAGCGGGCATGTGTATCCACCTCAAGGCCGGGCTGTCACTGGTGCTCGAAGCGGGAGTGCAATTGACCCTCAAGGTCGGCGGCAACTTTATCGACATCAATCCGGTGGGAGTGTTCATTCAGGGAACTCTGGTGATGATCAACAGCGGCGGAGCGGCCGGTGCTGGCGCGGGGGCGAGTCCCACTTCACCGCAAGACGCCAAGGAAGCCGCCCCGACCAAGCCGGACGAGGCAGACAATTCAGTGACCGGTCACAAATCGGCGCAATGATCCTTCGGTCTTTTGTGTCATTTTCGTCCCTTCGGAATGACCTAAGAACGCGTGCAGAAAC
>JAYVSP010000850.1:0-4392 GCA_043775215.1 Planctomyces sp.
TTACCTTATTCCTCTCGCCCGCGACAACTTGACTCAACTGCAACCACTTTCGGAAGCAGAAGACTCTAATTAGCCGCTTACGTCCCGCTTGTCGCACACATGACGGCAAACTTTTTTTCCATCACTTCCGCAGCCAATCGGCAATCCAGAGTTGGCTGGAGCCGTCGGGAGTGCGCGTTGAAGTCCACATCAGCTTGCTGCCGTCGGGACTAAACACCGGCAGAACGTCAGCAGCTTTGTGATCAGTGATCCGCGTGACGGTTCCCGCTTTGACGGTGTCGCCCGTGAATTCCAGATCGAGTGTGAAGAGGTCGAAGTTGGCGCCGCGCGGGCCTTGCGAGTAGTCGGCTCCGGCCCAGACCAAATACTTGCCGGAGGGATGAAAAAAGGGGCACCAATTGACCTGATCCAGATTGTTCGTCAATTGCACCTCGCGTTTGCCGTCCACCGAAATCATGAAGAGTTGCAGCATGTGTTCCTTTTGGCGGTCGCTGCGGAAGATCACCCACTGGCCGTCGGACGAGAAGAACGGGCCGCCGTCGTAGCCGGGAGTGTTCGTCAATTGCCGCACGTTCGAGCCATCGGCATCCATGATATAGAGGTCGGGATCGCCATCGCGGGATGAGGTGAAGACGATCTGCTTGCCGTCCGTGGAATAACTTCCCTCGGCATCGTAGCCGGGAGAGTTCGTCAGCCGCTTCAGGCCGGTGCCGTCAGTCTTGATGGAGTAAATCTCCATGTGCGGATCGAAGTCCCATTGGTAGCGCGGGCGGCCCCCTTCCTTCGCCAATTGCCGCGCCTTCGCTTCGTTCTGCTCAATTTCCGGATCGGTGTGGCTGGACGCGAACAAGATCGACAGGCCATCGGGCGCGAAGTAGCTGCACGTCGTTCGGCCGCGGCCGGGACTCAGCCGTAGCGGAGTCTTCTCATCCAGACGTTGCACGTAGATTTGATAGAAGGGATATCCGACCGGATAAGCCTGATAGACGATTGCCTGTCCGTCCGGAGAGAAATAGCCCTCGCCCGCGCGGGGCAGACCAAAAGTCACTTGCCGAACGTTGGCGAGATGCTTGGCTTCGAACTCCGTCATCACGGCGGACGGGGAAGCAGCGGTCGTGCCCCGCTCATCGGCCGCGACGGCAAGCCGGATGAATCCATTCACGCAACTCGCAAGAACAACAATCAAGATCAACAGCAGGCGTGGCACAAGGCACCTCCAAAAGTTCGCGATGATCAATGGAACGCGGCAAACAATATCGCGCGGCCCCCTCAAAAATCACCCCATCGCGCCCGCATCGATGGCTTGCCGCCTTGTGGCTACCGAAATCGCCGACCAATTTCGTTCGTCTCTTTCCACTCGCTCAACCGGTGCGTGGCCATTCAATCCAAAGAAAGCGGCTGGCGCAATCGTGCCGCTGGCGACGGCTCACCCAACATGTTCGAGCTTGTCACTCCCAGCATGAGAGATTTCGGAAAGTGTCATTCGCCAGTCGCAGATGATGCTTTTTCGCGACACGCCGGCAATTCGTGACCTACGGTTTGCCCATCGTCGCCTCTGTGGTGAATGAACCATTCGCGAGAACCCCATCAGGACCGGAGCGGCCAGCCCGTTCCGGAGGTTGCGTTCCGCCGAGTGGTTCTTACACGCCGTCGTTTGTGTCGTGTACCGTCAAAAATTGACTCAAAAGAGATCACATGAACTGCCACTCATTCAAGTTCTGGAAGCGACTTTTTGAGAGTTCCCGCAGACGGACGCGTCGCGGTCAACCTCAATTGTTGCAGAGCGGTCTCCGCCAAAGGGAGGTTGAGCGTTTAGAGGTTCGCCTGTTGATGAGCGTGCAGGGACTCGACGCTAGTCTTGCCGCCGCACCGTCGGCATTCGATGCCACCGTGCGGCACGAATTGGTGTTTGTCGATCAAGGGACTGAAGGCTATCAGCAACTGGCGGAAGATCTGCTTGCCCACCACGATGGCCCGCGGCAAATCGATGTCGTGCTGCTGGACAGTGGCCGCGATGGCATTGAGCAGATCAGCCAAGCGCTGAAGGGTTACGAGGATCTGGCTGCGATCCACGTTGTCTCGCACGGCAACAATGGCGCAGTGAAGCTCGGTAATTCGTGGCTGACGCTCGATAGTATCAACACTTATACAGAATCGATTGCCGGCTGGCGCGATGCAATGCAGGCCGACGCGGACTTGCTATTTTACGGTTGCCAGCTCGCGCGGAACGACGCGGGGCGAGAATTGCTCACGAATCTCAGTGCTTGGACCGGTGCCGATGTGGCGGCCAGTATTGATGACACGGGTCGCACTGATTTGGGTGGAAACTGGGATCTTGAATTTCACACGGGCAGCATCGAAACCAATGTGGTGATCGGGCCAGAAGGGTCAGCAACCTTCGACGGCCTGCTGAACATTTCGGTCACCAGCCCGACTGACAGCGGCTGGGTTGCCATGCAGACGGCCAACAACAATTCGTACGACTATATCATTGATGAGCAAGCCACCAGCGACGAGGGGGATATTGTCGGCACGTCCGCTGACCCTGGTTTTTTTATGCAGTTCGACGGTGCCGGAACACCCAGTCTGACGGACGGCACGATTGCTTTCCGAGTTCGCGTTGGCGGTGATTCCAACCCGAGCGGATTCAACCAAAACCTGTTCATCGGACTGGATGGGAACAGTGATGGCGCCCTGGATCTCTTCGTCGGGGTGCTGGTGCAGGCTGGCTCGACGACCCTCGCCATCTGGGACGCCGGGTCGGGAGCCAACTCGTCGCCCAGTACGACCAGCGTCAGCTCGACCCCGGTCTCCTCCGTCGCAGCAACCGCAACGACATTCAATTTCTCGGCCGTCACCAATACGATCGATCCCGGCGTGGTCAGCACCGATCTCGACGGCCGTGGAAAAACGGATTACTTCCTCACGTTCACCTACTCCTTCAGTAATCTGGTCAACGCCTTCGCCAACGCGAGTGTTGGCATCAACGGGGTCACGGAGAATTCTGCGATACGCTTCGTACTGGCAACTGCCACGCAAGACAACAGCTTGAACCAGGATCTTGGTGGCGTGAATGGTGGCGTCAATTCGTCCCAGACCTGGGACCAACTCGGCGGATTCAGCCAGACCATCCAACTCAACGGCGTCATTCCGAATCAGTCTCCAACAGCCGTCAACGATACGTTCACGACCAACGAAGACTCGGCGACAACCTTCAGCGTGCTGGCCAACGACAGCGACGCCGATGGCAACGCACTTACCATCACCCAGGTCAACGGCTCGGCGATCGCGGTTGGCGGCTCAGTCGCCGTTACCGGCGGCAGCGTAATGCTCAATGCCAATGGCACGCTGACCTTCACGCCCACTGCCAACTACAACGGCAGCCCGTCGTTCACCTACACCATTTCCGACGGAAATGGCGGGACCGCTTCAGCAACCGTCAATGGCACGGTCACTCCCGTCAACGATCCGCCCGTGGCCGTCAACGACACGTTCACAACCAACGAAGATTCGGCGACCACCTTCAGCGTGCTGGCCAACGACAGCGATGTTGATGGCAATACCCTCACCATCACTCAAGTCAACGGCACGGCGATCGCGGTCGGCGGCTCGGTCGCCGTCACCGGCGGCAGCGTTATGTTGAATGCCGGCGGCACGCTGACATTCACGCCCAGCGCCAACTACAACGGCTCTCCGTCGTTCGCCTACACCATCGCCGACGGCAACGGCGGAACCGCCACTGCGACCGTCAGTGGCACAGTCACTCCCGTCAACGACCCGCCTGTGGCCGTCAACGATACATTCACGACCATTGAAGATTTGGCGACGACATTCAGCGTGCTGGCCAACGACAGCGACGTCGATGGCGACGCACTCACCGTCACACAGGTCAACGGCACAGCGATCACAGTTGGTGGATCGGTCGCCGTCACCGACGGCAGCGTGACGCTCAATGCCGATGGCACACTGACATTCACGCCCGATGCCAGCTACTTGGGCAATGTGTCGTTCACTTACACCATCTCCGATGGCAACAGCGGGACGGCAACCGCGACTGTCAGTGGCACCGTCACCCCCAGCAACGTTCCGCCCGTTGCCGTCAACGACACATTCACGACGAACGAAGATTCCACGACGACCTTCAGCGTGCTGGCCAACGACAGCGATGCTAATGGAAACGCTCTCACCATCACCGAGATCAACGTCACGGCGATCATGGTTGGTGGATCGGCCGCCGTCACCGGCGGAACCGTCATACTCAATGCCGGCGGCACGCTGACGTTCACGCCCAGCGCCAACTACAACGGCAGTCCGACATTCACCTATACCATCTCCGACGGCAATGGCGGAACCGCGTCAGCGACCGTCAGTGGCACGGTCACTCCCGTCAAC
>JAYVSP010000851.1:0-13224 GCA_043775215.1 Planctomyces sp.
ACGGACTCTGATTTCGAGTGAAACACGAAATGTTGAAAACCGCGATATTTCACGGGCAGGTTACAAACCTGCCCCACGAGTTCGCTTGTTTGAGGACTAAGGCAAATCAGCGAGGGCAACCTGATGAAGCTCGGCATCGTGACGTATCAGTGGGGCGCGGAGTGGGACTTGCCGACGCTCATCAAGAACTGCGAAGTTACCGGCTTTGAGGGAGCCGAACTCCGCAGCACGCACAAGCACGGCGTCGAACCGTCACTATCGAAGGACCAGCGGATCGAAGTTCGCAAGCGATTCGCGGACTCGAAGGTGACGTGTGTCGGGCTCGGTTCCGCCTGCGAGTTTCACAGTCCCGACCACGGTGTCGTGCAACAAAACATTGAACTGACTAAGCAGTTCATCCTGCTTTCCGAGGAGATCGGAGCCAGCGGTGTGAAGGTCCGTCCGAATGGGCTGAATCAAAAAGAAGAGGCCAAGCGAACGGTCGAACGCATCGGTCTGGCCCTGCGTGAGTGCGGAGAGTTCGCCGCAGATCATGGCCAGGAAATTCGAGTCGAAGTTCACGGAAACGGAACTCAGCAGCCGGCGGTAATGCGTGACATCATGGCGGTCGCTGATCACGCCAAGGTTCTCGTCTGCTGGAACTCGAATCCCGGCGAAACGATGAACGGGTCGGTGAAATCGAGTTTTGATTTGCTCAAAAACAAGCTCGGCGCGACGGTTCACATCCACGACTTGTACGATCCTGACTACCCGTATCGCGAACTATTCACCCTGCTGCGGAGTGTGGAGTACAGCGGTTGGTGCCTCTCCGAAAGTCCCGCAACGACTGATCCATTACGGGTCATGCGGTACTACAAAGCCCTGTGGGACGAGCTGATGCGGGAATAAGAAACAAATAGCGATTGATGAATGACGATTGTTGATTGTCGAAGGAAAATCGGCCGACGTCACTTCAACAATCAACAATCCTTGTTCATCAATCGCTGTTCAATTTCCTCGCCGAAAACGATTCTGATCGCGATCGCTATTTCCGCTCCGTCTTCGGCAGCTTTTCCGCCGCCTGAATCGGCTGACCTCGCTTGGGGACGACGAATTCCAGGATCGGCGTCGTCGACTGTTTTTTCACTGTCGCCTGATCGGACTGAATCTGAACGTCAGTTGTGACTGAGTTGGATTCCAAGAATTGTTCGACTTTGACCGGGGACTTTGGCTGTGGAGCCGGCCTCCAACCCTTCACGGCGGATGACGACTGGCCAGTTGTTCGCTGCGCGACTCGCCCCGCGAGCTTCAGCCGTTCGCGATAAATCTGCAGGCCATCGACCGCGTGATAAAGCGGTCCGCATTCGGCGTTCATGTGCCGATTTGTAATCAGGTCTTGAGCGAGGCACCGGATGCCGTTTTGAATCCACGGCTCCGACAGACGTGACTGTCGCAGCGCCACCATCAGCCACTCGATCATGTGGCCGGAACTGGTGATGCGCGTATTGAAGTCGTTGCTGTAGCCCGAGCCTTTGAAAAAGTGAATCGAGAAGCTGCCATCCGAATTTTGCAGCGAACGGGCTTCGGCGGTGAACCGTTCAATTTTCTGATCGGCTTCCAGCCAAATGCCACGGAGCGGACGTTTAGTTTGCAAGTATGAGTTGCGTGCATACGCCGTGGCGAACAGGCTGTGAGTACCGCCACATGGGCCATCGTAAATGGTGTTTTGCACTTCCAGGCGAACCAACTCTTCAATGCTCCAGGGTTCTCCCTTTTTGTTGATCCACTGCGAGTCGGGCTCGAGGTAATGCGCCAACGCCCAAAGCGTCCAGGTCATCTCTTCCTGCCGGTTCACATCCATTTTGGCATTGTTAACGATATCAGCGACCGTGATGGTTTCGCCGGTCGCCGTTTTAAAGGGATGAGTGAGCGGCAATCGGGACATGGTCAAGTAGGCCATGAATTGAGTCGGATGTCCCTCGAACCAATAGGCTTGAATAAACGGATGGGCTCGGCCGCCGTAGGGGGTTTTTTGGAACAGCGACTCTCCCTGATAAGTGACGCCGCTGGAAATCCAGTCCAGTCCATTGACCTTGCGTCCGTCAGCCAGCTTCAGCAGATAATCCTGCCGATACGCCAGCAGGCCATGAATGATTTGCCAAGGTGTGTGCGGCCGGCCGCCGTCGGGCGTTAAGTATCGCCGCCCGGAGACGTCGATCGCTTCGTCAATCAGTTTAAGGAGCGGGTCGACAGGCACAGCGGCCGCGCCGTGATCTGGCTCGGATGCAGGAGACAAGACGGATGTGTTTGGTGCCTCGGCCGTCGCACTTTCGCGGGGTTCTGGATCAGTCGATGTGGACGTCGTCGGAGTGATCGGTGCGTTGGAGAACAAGCTGCGGATGTCGCTATTCTGTGGCGTTGGTCGAGCAGAGTTGGGCTTGTTCGACGATAGCGGATTGACCTCAATGGGAATCTCGAATTGTGCGTCAATGTCCATCGGGACGATTGGCTTTTTGGACTTCGGGGAGTCGCCGGTCGGGGGCATCGTGGACGAGGTCGGCAGCGCGGTTTCTGGTTCAGGGCGCAAGCGGGTGCCGGCCTCTTCTGCCGAAGACGACTTTTCGACCGACGAATCTTCGCTAACCAGGTCCGGGCTGACGCCCGATGGCCCAGACTTTTCCACAATGGGTTGCCGAACGTCCTCGGAATGCACGGAGCCGGAAAAGCTCCAGGCCGCGATCGCAGACAACAGTCCGACTTGAATCCAGGAACGGAGCGATTTCATCTTGGTGACGACTCCTGGCGGAAGATTTCAGTGAAGCAATCTTCCCTGAGAAACAAAACGCCGGTTGAGCACAATCCATCGGTCGAGGCCCACCATTCGATCGGTCGGCGGGAGCATCCGTCTTGGAGCGGAGATGGAAGTCACACGTCAGAAGTCCAATGTTCATGCCGGTGGCGCAGACTGCTTTCGCGAAGAGACGCAATCGGCAGAGGTTACCCGCGCGGTAAAGTCCACCACATTTGCCCGACGCGAACCGTGAGCGTGTGCGAACTCTCGCGAAAGCGAATTTCCGAAGACCTCACTGTAGTCCGACTCAATTGCGGCCTTGTGGGGCGGAGCGGGACAGCAGTTCCCTTTTGTGTGAATCCACCTGCCCACCAACGGCCCCGGCGACAGGTCTTCGGAAATCCTGTCAGACACCCGTCAGCACGCGTCGCAGGCGTTCGAGATCGTCGTCGTTTGTGTACACATGCGGACTGAGCCGCACGTAGCCACGACGGAGATTCAAGACAACGCGTTGTTGCAGTGCTCGTTCGCGAAGCCGATCGGTCGAACGAGCAGGAAACTCACAGGCCACAATCCCTGATCGGCGCCGATCGTCTTTCGCGGAAATCACGTTCGCCCCGCATTCCTCCAGCAACAACTTCAGCCGTTCTGTAACTTCCTGCAACTGCGTCCAGATTTCCTCGACACCCCATGACAACAACAATTCCAGGCTTGCGCCCAAGGCCAAAATTCCACCGACGTTGGCCGAGCCTCCTTCCAGCCGCGCAGCGGAGGCTTTCAGTTCTTGAATCGGCAACGGCGGAGCGATCAGAAACCGCTGCTCGCCGTCTGGCGGTAGAGCATCGAAATCACTTTCTCGCCGATTGAAATTCCCAGCCCCGCGCACACTATTCCACCCCAGGCCCATCGGCCGCAGTCGATCGAGATGCTCGCGGCGAATGAACAGCACGCCGGCCCCTTCCGGGCCGAGCAGCCACTTGTGTCCATCGGCGGCCAAGAAATCAATCGGCGTCCGCGACACATCCAGCGGAATGACTCCCAGTCCTTGAATGCCGTCCACACACAGCAGAATCCCGCGTCGATGACATCTGTCGGCCAGTTCGTCCAAATCCTGTCGCCAACCGGTGACATAACCGACCCAACTGACCGTCACGATTCGCGTTCGCTCGTTCGCCGCGGCCAGCAATTGATCCGTGTCGCAGCCCTCGATTTCGCAGGGCACGACACGCACTTCGACGCCGCGATCCACCAAATTCCGCCACGGAAGCATGTTTGATGGGAATTCGCTCGCCGGCACGACAACATTGTCCCCAGGTTGCCATGGAAACGATTCGGCGATCAACGTTAGACCGCTCGTAGTATTTGGCACGAAGGCGACCTCATCGGCGAGACACGTCAACAGCGTTGCCGCAGTTTGCCGAACGTGCTCGATGCGACGATGCCATTCGGACCAATTCGCGTCGCCATTGACCGCCATCTCGTTCGCCCAATCGGCCAACGCTTGTGCGGCCGGAAGCGAGAGCGGCGCGACGGCCGCGTGGTCAAAATACGCCCACCGCGCGGCTGCCGGCATCTGTTGCCGAAACTCGTTCCAGTTAGCGTTCATGATTTGGAGTGCGGTGATGCATCACCGCTTTGATTTGCGGCGAAGCCGCTTTCCTTTCGTCACGAATCAGCAACACCGCTCAACGGAAAAAACAACAAAGCGGCTTCGCCGCAAATCAAAGCGGCGATGCATCGCCGCACTCCAAATGACTTAGACCAAGATTTCATGCACGACCTGGCCGGCGACGTCTGTCAGACGTTCATCGCGGCCATTATGGAAATACGTTAATTGTTCGTGATCCAGGCCAAGCAGGTGCAGAATTGTCGCGTGTAGATCATGCACGTGAACTTTTCCTTCAGCCGCTCGCAGTCCGACGGGATCGGTCGCTCCATGAACGAAACCACCGCGAATGCCGCCGCCTGCCAGCCAGACGGAATAGCCCCACGGATTGTGGTCGCGGCCTTGTCCCTGTTCGCTCATTGGCATGCGTCCAAACTCGCCGCCCCAAATGACCAGCGTATCGTCCAGCAAGCCTCGTTGCCGCAAGTCGCGCAACAGTCCCGCGACCGGTCGGTCGGTGCGGCGGCACATTGTCGAATGATTCTCTCGCACGTTGCTGTGAGCGTCCCAGCCTCCCGTATCGCCCGAATACAACTGCACGAAACGGACTCCCCGCTCAATCATGCGTCGAGCCAATAGGCAGCGCGTCCCGAAGTCGTCCGTATCCGTTTCGCCAATTCCATACAGTCGCAACGTCTCGGCCGTCTCCCCGCGCAGATCGACCACCTCGGGCGCTTCAGTCTGCATGCGGAATGCCAGTTCATAGGCGTTGATGCGTGCGGCGAGTTGGTCGTCATTATCTCGTTCGGACAAGTGCCGCTCGTTCGCTCGTTGTACGAACGCGAGTAATCGGCGTTGCCGCTCCGGCGTGATTCCGTCGGGCGGTTGCAGATTCAGAATCGGGGTTTTACCCGGCCGCATCGTCGTCCCTTGAAATGTTGCCGGCAGATATCCACTACCCCACGCTGGCGGACCGCCCTTCGCGCCGCCGCCCGGATCGGGCAGAACGACGAATGCCGGAAGATTTTCGTTCTCGGTTCCCAAACCATACGCGGCCCAGGCTCCGACGCTCGGCCGACCCATCAGCACACTGCCGGTGTTCATCTGATAGACCGACTGAGGATGATTCACGCTGTCGCCATGACATCCTCGCAGTACACATAATTCGTCGGCACATTCGCTGATCAGCGGCAAGAAATCGCTGATTTCCAGCCCCGACTCACCGCGCGGCCGAAACGGTTTGATCGCCGGCAACAGCGGATTGTCGGCCACCTTGCGGCGTGTCATCACGGAGCCGAAGCTCTCCGGCAGCGACTTTCCAGCCAGTCGCGTTAATTCGGGCTTCGGATCAAACAAGTCGACGTGGCTCGGACCGCCATGCATGAAGAGCCAAATCACGCGACTCGCTCGCGGGAGAAAATGCGGCTGACGCGGTGCCAGCGGGTTGATGTTCCGTCCCGAAACGGACTCCTCGGCGACTGCGGCATCGCCGGCCTGATGCTCAGCCAACAACGCCGCGAGCGCGACTGCCCCGAATCCACCTCCCGCCTGCTCCATGAACTGACGACGCGACGAACAACCGGAAACCGGAAGTCGTGGCAAAACGGCATTCGCAGAAGTCATCCCGGCGGTCATCGGAGGTTCCTCATGGCTGGTCGTCTTCTTTCTTTCCGACCAAGCGTTTGTAACAGATGCTGCGGTCGTGAGACACGGTTTGTCCGAGATCGTGCAGGGATCCGCATGACGGCGATGGCGGCGAGACGTGAGTCGCGGAGCAGAAATAACTGTCAGATGTAGCTGAACTCGCCAGAGTTCAGATCCGAAGTCTGGCGACTTCGGCTACGACAGTTATTGATGCGCCGGTCCTAAGTCGCGGAGCGACTCACCTGCGCAATAGGCGGCAGAATTGCTACGCCCGCGATAATCCGCAGGTCATTCAGGGGACGGTTAGAACATTTCTCCGGATGTTGCGGTGGAACGCCGTGGCGGGTCGATCAGAAATGCGGAGTGTGCTCACGGTGCCGTTTCGGCGTGCGCCAGCAGTTCTGTCGGTTGCCCGTCATGGGAGTGCTCAAACATGCGTTTTTCGTCCTGGCTGCGATCGGTCCGAGCCCACTGGCATTCGGAAATGAGCGGAACGAAAGCTCGCCGAGTTGGCCAGGCACCACCGTGCAGTGCCCAGATCGAGGGACTGGAAGTGCGCATGCTGTTGTCGGCCGACGTGCTCGTCTCCGTCGATAATCTCGGACATCTTTTGCTAGACGATATTGCCGGCACCTCCAGCAATATCACCGTCACCCGAAACAACACGACCAACGAGTACATTGTCTCCTCCACGAGCGACGAACTCACGACGGACGGCGACACAAGCACGAACCGCGTGCGGATTTCCGGAGGCTTGGTCACTCGCGGGTTAATCGCGAATCTCTGGGAAGGCGATGATCGCCTGAATCTATCCGGGTTTTCGCAGGACGCCACCGTGTTTGGTGGAGACGGAAACGACACGCTGCTGGGTGGGACCGGCCAAGATCAATTGTTCGGTGAGGAAGGCGATGACTCGTTATCTGCCGCCAGCGGCGACGACAGTCTCGACGGCGGAACTGGGAACGATGTGTTGCTGGGAGGAAAGGGCGCGGATGTTTTGAGTGGCGGTGAAGACGATGACACGGTGAATGGTCAAGGCGGAGATGACACGCTCAGCGCCGGTACTGGAACCGATCGCATCATCGGAGGTGCTGGGTTTGATCTCTACATTGAAAAACGAGATCTCTTCGACGAGACCGGTGTCGCTGAAGTGAAGGTGACGAAGTCGAAGCTCTTCGGCCTAGGTGCCAATCTTGATCCTGCTGAAGCTGAAGCTTTTCAGAGCATTGATGCGGTCAAGTTGACCGCCGGCGACGGTGACGTTCGCTTTGATGCATCCACGGCGACGATGCCGGTCACGTTGATCGGTGGCTTCGGCAACGATGAATTGATCGGCGGAAGCGGGAACGATTCGATTTCAGGCGGAGGTGGTGATGACACACTCGATGGCCGAGCAAATGCAGACACGCTCGAAGGGGGTTTCGGATTCGACAGTCTACGGGGCGGCGCCGGCAATGATCTGCTCGAGGGTGGAACGGATGACGGCGTCCTTGAGGGAGAGAGTGGCAACGACACGCTACGAGGCGGCAATGGCTTCGACTTCTTGATTGGCGGTTCGGGCAACGACAATCTCATCGGGCTTGGAGGCGATGACTTCTTGGAAGGAGACGCCGGCAACGATCAACTCGATGGCGGCGCGGACAACGACACTCTTGATGGCGGCGACGGCGACGACACGCTGCGCGGGCAAGCGGGCGATGACGTCGCCGATGGCGGCGCGGGACAAGATTCGCTGACAGGTGACGATGGGAACGACCTTCTGAGTGGCGGCAGCGGTGATAACACCGTGTCCGGCGGCACGGGAGGTGACTTTCTCTTCGCCGAGGACGGCAATGATGTGCTGTCTGGTGACGATGGCGATGACTTGATCATCAGCGGAGACGGGGATGACAAGCTGTCTGGCGGCGATGGCAACGACGGTCTCGCAGGAGATGCCGGCAACGATGTGATATCGGGCGGCACAGGTGACGACACCCTGTTCGGTGACGATGGGAACGACACCTTGAGCGGCGGCAACGGCATCGACTCGCTCGACGGCGGTGCGGGCGAGGACTCGCTCAATGGCGGCGCGGGCGGAGATATTCTCGAAGGCGGAACCGAGAATGACACGCTCGTCGGTGGAACGGGGAACGACTCGCTGACGGACGCCGAGGGTGACGATTCGTTGGACGGCGGCGGCGGAAACGACACGCTCGATGCTGCGAGCGGCGATGACATCCTGGCTGGCGGAGATGGCGACGATCAACTGCTCGGCGGCGAAGATGACGATGTGCTCGATGGCGGCGCCGGCGATGACCTCCTGACCGGCGGAGATGGCGATGATCAACTGCTCGGTGGAATTGGCAACGATCAACTGGATGGCGGCGAGGGACAAGACACCCTAAAGGGACAAAATGACAACGACACGGTCATGGGGAGCGAGGGGGACGATGAAGTTTCAGGGGGTGCCGGTACTGACTTGTTCGTCGAGAATCTGGAAAACTCGAACGCGCCGATCGTGCGAATCGTGCAACACGGAATCTCGATCGTGATCATCGAGACGGACTCGATCCTGCTGAAAAGCAAGACTCTGGCTGAATTCGAGTCTGTGAAAATCATCGCTGGAGATATAGACAACTTCATTGATGCGTCCGCTGTTTCGATCCCCGTGATCCTGTTGGGAGGTGAAGGCAACGACACACTCGCAGGAGGCGGCGGGAATGATCTTCTTGATGGCGAAGGAGGCGACGACCTCGTCAATGGCGCGAGAGGCAACGATACAATTCGCGGCGGCTTCGGCAGCGACACGCTCGACGGCGGCCAAGGGAACGATGTCCTGCTGGGCGGTGATGACAGCGACTCGATCACGGGCGGAAGTGAGAACGACGTCATTGATGGAGAAGCGGGAGACGATTTCATCGACGGCCAGGATGGTAAGGACGTGATTCGTGGCGGTTCCGACAATGACACGCTCAGTGGTGGCAACAATCGCGACACGCTGCTGGGCTCGGACGGTGATGACTTCTTGAGCGGCGGAGGCGACACAGATCTCCTCCTGGGTGAAGACGGTGGCGACTTCGTCTCCGGCGATGCCAGCACGGATAAACTCACCGGCGGAGGAAACGGCCTTCTAACGGACGGAACAGATACGGTCATTTTTTTCGCCCCGGAGTTTGTCGACGACGCATTGAACTTCGACTTCGATGCCCTGCTGGCCGGTTTGATTTGAGGTCGTGCAGGCGCCCGGTGTTCTACATGGCAGACACACCGCAAATTCCAAAGAGACACCGCAAGTTGCCCGCAAGAGCGTGCTGCTGGTCGTTGATGCCATTCTCAATGGAAGCTGTCACAGCCGTGGCTCGTGAGACGCGCGATCCGGAAGTTCGCTGGCGGGGTTGGTGGAACTTGGTGGAACCGTCGCCGCTGGCCATGGCGTCGTCGCCGACGCGAGGTTCGCGAATAATCCCGTGGCTTCGACGCTCGCTGGCAGAGGCTTTGGAGTGGCGTGAACAACAATCGGACGCTCTCAGCGCGAACATCCCGCACGATGACCTGGAAGACGCGAGTGACGATTTCGCCAGCGTCGGCGGTTTGGCTGACGAAACGTCTTCCTCGCGGGCACACGTTGCGCGGAAAACCCACCTGATTCGTAACTCTACGCGTATGCCTACGGCGTGCGGTTAATCAAGCCGTTCGCGACCGCGAACAGAATACTGCCAAGTTCGGATGGTATCGGCGATTCGAGTGAACTTGCTCGGCGAGGTCGGTTCGTCGGTTCTTCCCATTGGCTTCGGCTTGCTGGTGCCGATGTCTACCGATAGCATCGGCCAGCCTTGATGCTTCCAGGAGATGGAATATGTTGCGAGTCCTGAGCAATCCCCGACAGCTTTGTACCGGCGCGACGCGTCGCGACTTATTGCAGGCTGGGGGCTTGAGTCTGATGGGGCTTGGGCTCGATAGTCTCCTGTTGCACGAAGCGGCTCGCGCGGCGACTTCACCGCTTCCACAAGGCGAACTCTCGACGTCATTCGGCAAGGCGAAACGCTGCATTGTTCTGTTTCTGTATGGCTCTCCCAGCCAGCTTGAAACGTTCGACATGAAGCCGCAGGCTCCGCTGGAAATTCGCGGCACGATGCAGCCGATTCCGTCCTCACTGCCTGGACTAGATGTCTGCGAATATCTGCCCAACATGGCCAAGATTATGGACCGCACGACCGTCGTGCGGTCCATGACGCATCCGCATCCGGTCCATGGCGTCGCGTATGCCATGACGGGCGTCGGAGCAATCGACGTGGCAGCCGAACTCGAGCCAAACGATCCGCGTCATCATCCCTACTTTGGCTCCGTGGTCGAATATTTTGAGCGAGCCGGCCGTCGCGGTCATCTCGGCGAATTTGTGCAGAACGTCGCCCTCCCCTTTCCATTCAGCAGTCAGCGTACCGATCAACCCTTCAGAGCCGGACCCTACGCCGCATATCTGGGAGCCGCGTACAATCCGATCTGGACCGAGTTCGTCGGCGAAGGCACGAAGAGCATCACGAAGGCTCGTCCCGGGTTTTCGTGGACGGGACTCGAACCGTATCTCGGTTGCACGACCGATACTCATTTCCGCATGGCGGCGACTGATGCTCCCAAAGACATGTCGGTGGACCGCTTGAACCGACGCCGGTCATTGCTGCAGCAGTTTGAAGATCGGCGCCGCGATCTCGACCGCACTCTGGCAGGTTCCTCGCTCGGCAAGTTTCAAGAGATGGCGTTCTCGCTCGTCAGCTCGACAAAGGTTGCCGAGGCGCTCGATGTGCGCAAGGAGTCTCCGCAGACTCGTGATCTGTACGGCATGACATTGTTCGGACAGTCCTGTCTCGCCGCGCGACGCATGATCGAAGCCGGGACACGTTTGGTCTCCGTCTTCTGGGACGAATATGGCCTCGCCGGTGACGCGTGGGACACGCACTATGAGCACTTCCCGCGAATGATCGATCAGTTGCTGCCGGGTTTGGACAAAGGCTACGCCAGCCTGATTCTCGATCTCGAACAACGCGGGCTGCTGGATGACACGCTAGTCGTCTGCGTGAGCGAACACGGCCGTACGCCGAAGATCAACAAGGCCAATTTCGGCGGCCGAGATCACTGGTCGCAAGCCTACTCCGCGCAGTTCGTCGGCGGCGGCATCGCCAAAGGTCGAGTCATCGGCTCGACCGACGCTATCGCCGCGGAGGTCACCGACCATCCGCTCTCACCGAAAGATATTTTGGCGACGATGTATCACCTGCTTGGCATCGACCCGCACGGCACGCTCCCCGACCGCACCGGCCGACCAGTGCCCATGCTCCCGGAAGGAAGTCACGTCGTTGCCGAAATGCTGGCGTAAGTGGCGGCAGTTCAATAACTGTCGTCGGACGGTCTTCCAGCCGCCCTCGTCCAACCGCTGACTTTGAAAATGCCGCCTGAGTGAGTGCCACAACATCGGCCTGATTTTGGTGATTGACGCTGCGGCAGCACTATCGCGTCAAACCTCCTCAAATCCGAAGTTCGTGAACTTTAGGGTTCGGCAGTTTTCGGTCACGTCGCGGACGAGTTTGTCTCCAGCTCCGTCGGGGAGGTTGGCTTGAATCTCGACGGTGATTTCGACGTTTGATCCGACAAGGCCGGTGAGATGTTGGACGACTTCTTCGGCGATGCGGGCGGCGTCGCGGCCCATGCGAATGGGGTCGAGTTGGACTGAGCCGTGGAAGCGGCCGAGCTTCGGGGGCGGTGGTGGCGGGATGGGTTCGCCGGGCTTCGGTGGTTTGGGACGATCCGGAAGGCCGGCACCTTCATCGACCGGCGGACGAGAACCGTCATCGGTCGGATCAACGAGCGGCGTTGGCTGTGGTCGATCCTTCTCGATTTGAGCGGCGGCGACTTCCGGCAACACGAGTACCGATCGGTCATCGACGACAACACGAACCGATGTTGCGGCCCGCAGGCCCTGATATCGCTGACGTTGTTCGTCCCAGCCTTCGGCGTAAGCGAATGTCTCCGACCATGTGAGGCTGGTCACGCCGTCTTGAATGGCAGCGAGCAGCACGTCCTCGTCTCGAGACGGAAGTCCGCAAAGAACGGAGCCACTCGCTGAACCGTCCGACGGATTAAGTCGTATTCGGCCGAATATCGCTCTCGGAGAAGGTAGAGATAGGCTGCGATATTGGACCCATCCGGCTTAAAGTATTGGTTGATAAGTCCCAAGGCGGTGCGGACGGTCATCGGCGAGCCGTCGCTCTCCAGCACCTTGGCATAGCGGGTGAAGACGGCCATCCCCGGCCCGATCGCCGCCTGTGCGAGGTCCACCGGCGCGATGTTCCCCCGTTGCAGGTTCCGCAGCGCCTCCGGCAGTTCGCTCCTCAACACAGTGATGAACTCTTTGCGAGTCGCCAGTGATGCGTTGTCGGGACGAGGGCGGCAGACGAGGACGATGGACGTCGCAAGCGCCCCGACATCTTTTTTCAAACTTGTCACCAATTCGGTACGGACTGGCCATGTGCCAGTGATGCTCAGTCCTGCACGACGAAGTCCTTCGAGCATTGTTTCCCAGCCAGTTGAAGCGGTTGTGACGGAGTCGGTCTCAGCAGACTCAATGTCTGCTTCATCCGTCTCGGACTGCTTGAATGCGTAATAGACGGTCACCGGGTAACCATCAGCATTGACTGACCGTAAGCGTTTGAAGACAGCTTCAAGCCCTATCTCGAAAAAATGTTGCGCAGCTTGTTTGCTTCCATCATGGCGAAACGGCGTCGCAATCAACTCTTCTGCCTTCGGCGTTAGGACTGTCGTGAAGAGTTCCGGCCATACATCGCCAAGTGTTCTTCGCAGCCACACATAAAACCAATCGCTGAGGTCGGCGTAGCCAATGTTGTCGTAATACGGCGGATCGGTCGAAACGACAGCGGAAAAACTTCCCGCATCACCAATCGAGGCCGCATCGACTTGTTTCACCACTGCCGGCAACATGGAAGTAGTTGGAAGCCGTTCAAGCACCTCGCCAACACTATCGAGCGTCAGCACATAACCGCCGCCTGCATTCGACAAAGGATTTGCTTCCGCGTAGTCCCACGCCATTGGCAACGCTTGCCGACCCAAAGCTTGGGTTAGAGGCTATCTGAGAATCAAACTGTGTGTTTTCTGTAGTGAAACGGCGGTCCCATTGGTTTTGGGGCGAGCCGGTTGAGCATCAAGCTGATCTGAG
>JAYVSP010000852.1:0-5481 GCA_043775215.1 Planctomyces sp.
CGCAGAAATAACTGTCAGATGTCGCTGAACTCGCCAGAGTTCAGATCCGAAGTCTGGCGACTTCGGCTACGACAGTTATTGATGCGCCGGTCCTAAGGGGCGAGCGGAATATCTGGCGGGCTAAGCAAGCCATTGGAGAGTCCAATCATGAAACGTCATCCCACTCTTTCCGATTCGTTCCGGCTGCGTCGCAGTCGGTTCTTGCGCCGAGCCACTCGGCGCGCGTTTGGTTTGTCCGCCAGCGGAGTTCGAGTCTCGCGCCGACGCCATCGAGAGGCCCGCAATCGGCGCGGCAGCACGTTGCTGGTGGTTATCGCGTTACTCGGCATGCTCATGTTGTTGGGTATGGTGTACTTCACATATGCCACGCAAGAACAGCAGAGCGCGACTAATTTCGCCGAATCGGAAAAACAGCCAGATGATGCCCCCGACGACATTGAGGCGATCTTCGACGAGGCGATTCGTCAGTTGATTCAGGGGGCGGAAGTGGGGCAAAAGAATAGCGCGCTTTATGGCGGTCGGCATTCACTCCGAGGAACGCTGATCGGTACTGGTCGTCAGCCATATACAGGACAGGCTGTGTCGCTCGCGGCACTCGTCACGACGCCGAATGATTCCCCAGCGGCAAATGACTCCCCAGCGGCAAATGACCTCAGAGAATGGAACTTCAATGCCCTTCCGGCGGGGGACGTGGATTACACCTATCCGGACCTCAACAATATGTTCCTGGCGTACGACGGTTACACATCCGACGTCCTCAACCCGACTCCACCAACCCGCATTCGAGTCATCAAGCCGTCATTTCATCGGCCAGAGTTGCTGCGCGCTTTTTCGGGCGCTGTGCCCTATCAACCTCTGACAAATTGGGCGACTGCGTCGGGCACAAACACGACCAAACGGTTGTTGTTCCGACCGCATCCCGAACACCTTTATGTATGGCGTCAAGACACGTCGCTACCGGCGGAGCGGCGATTCATCATTGATGCCAGTTCGAATCCGACAGGCGATCCGATACTCGCCGCAATGGTCACCGCGGATTTGGCTTTGATTGGCACCGGCCCGGGGCAAGTCAGCAGCGGGTTCCCGTTTCTGGTTGATAAGGATGGCGATGGCGTGCCCAACGAACAAAAGGTCTGGAGCAAAGGGACCACGACACCGGCGGGATCCTACGACAGCTACGAATATGATGTTTCCACACAGGATCCGAACGGCGAACGGGACGCGATTTGGATGGACCCGGACCTGCCGGTGATGACTCGGCCGTCCGACAACAAGACGTATATTCCGCTCATCGCAGTCAAGATTGTGGACATGGACGGGCTGATCAACGTCAACTCGGACGGAAATCTGTCCGGGGACACTCGCACGGCAGCGACCACAAATTTCGGGAACGGCCGCGACATCAGCCGTTCCAGCGAAGGATTGAGCCCGTTCGAGATCAACCCGATTTGGGCACTGGATGCGGTCCCTGGTGTCGACATTTTGCTTCCCGCGACGCTCAGTGATCACAATCAATACTTCGGCCACTACCCGACACCGGTTACCCCGGCCAATGCACGCGAACTGGCCAACATGGAGTGGTGGTGGTTGAACAAGGGCCGGGTCGAATACACGACGCCACGCGTGATTGAACCAGGCAGGTTTGGCGAAGCGAATCGAATGTGGCAGGTACTCAGCGCCGGAGCAAACGCCATTGCCGTTCAGCAGACAAACAGCAACCTGTTTCCGTTCCCAGGCGTGTGGGATGCCGACGATAACCGCGACAATAATGAAGGTGGAAGCTACGGAGCGGCCGGGGTCATCGGTGGACAGCAGAAAAAATTCAGGCACCCCTTGGCACTCAATGGCATGGGACAATTCTGGACCGGCCCGAAACAACTAGACCTGTTACAGCAGTTGGGGGGTAATCCATCTCAATGGCTGCGCTACACGCGGTTCGGCATCGGTGATGACGGTTCGGGTTCTGGAAGCGTGGAATGGATAAACGCGTTCGCAGGCGCTTTGATGCAGAACTCCATCGTCGGCGCAAACTTCGCGGTTACAGGCGGCACACTGGTCGACGACCCGCTGGAACTCACGCTGGAACCGAAAGATCTGCAACGCCCGTACGACGAGCCGTTCGATCCAGTGGATATGTTGCGGTTGCACATGACCAAGGCCGATCGTGACAAAGTGGGAATTTCATCGCGCGTGTCCAAGCTGATGCCCGCGAACCTGGAACCAGAAAATGCGGGCACTCAGTATCAGCTTGAGGTGGCCAAGCGGTTCACAACGGCCAGTTGGGATCTGAAGCAGTTCGCATTGGTCAGTAGCCCGGCCGGACCGGATGGCGGGTTTGGATTCGCTGGAGTCGACGACAACAAAAACGGTATCGTCGATGATCTGAGCGAGATCGGCACTTCTGGCTCGGACGATGGTCCTCGCGCCTGGGAATGGAATGTGGATGTTGATGGAAACGGCAAACCGGAATTCCCACCCCAATTCAACCCACCGGCTGATTTCCAGCCCACTCAACCCGAAAACGCCTATGGCAACAACAACGCCTTTGCGCCGAGCACTCACATCGAAGATCCCTTTCGTCCTCAATTGCGCCGGCTGTTGGAAACCGAGTTCGGTAATACGGCGAAGTCCAAACAGCCGATGCGCCTCAGCGTGAATGACTTTCTGGATGTCGAGCGAAAGCCGGGTGTTACCGCAAATCAGTACACTGGCCCATTGCAGTATCGGCCGCTGACTGCGCATTCAACGGACGTCAATGTCACCAATCTTCCCCCAGCGAATCCGCTTCCTCCGTATCCACCAGCCGCGTCCGGCACGTACTCACTGGAAGAAGTCAAGGAATTCTGGGCGCGTCGCGACCGCCAGCAAATGGCTCGCGATATTTATGTCATGCTCTACACATTCTGCAGCGGGGACAACAGTATCAATGTGACCAACCCAGCGAATCCTGGAACCACCGTCTATCAGCCGCGAACATTGCGACAGATGGCCCAATTCGCGGTCAATCTCGTGGATGCCTTGGACCGTGACGATGTGATCACGGCATTCGAGTTTGATGTCAATCTCACGAACGGCTGGAATCTGGATGACGATCCAATCACTGACGAAGGGGGAGACCGCCGAGTCGTCTTTGGAGTGGAGGCCCAACAGTTAACGTTCAGCGAGGTGATGTGGCTGCGACAAGAGGAGAATGGCGCGATGGACATCCTCCAAACACCATTTAATGAAATGACCGCTCCAACTGGTGGTTACAACTTCCTGCAGCTAGAGCTTCGATCTGTCAGTGCGTTCGATGTTCCCTTGGCGATGCCGGCCTCAACGGCGGCGAACAAAGGACTGTGGCGAGTTGTTCGCGATGACAATGGAAATGCAATGTTTGATCCCGCGACGGAAAACGCATTCGAACTCCTGGCGGGAGTCGGGGGAACCATAGCGGCACCCAGTGACAACTTGCCGCCGGGTTCGCTGTTCACGATCGCCTCGGCCGATTCTTCACCGGTCGGATCGGCGGCTCTCTACATCGACTACTCCGGAGCAACGAGCGACTTCGAGTTGGTCGCTCCAAATAAGTCGGGGGTTCCAGCCTATACAGGAGCACCGATTCTACCCGCCGACATCGCGCCCGATTTGGACTTGCTGCACCCGTCGCATACAGGGCGCTTCTCGCTAGCCAAAGGATCGGCCGGAGATTTTCTCAGCCGGAACCCTGCCCCGTACAATCCCGGCAGCGGATCGACGCGAGTGGCATTGCAGCGGCGATTGAACCCGTACCTTCCGAATCTCTCGCCGACAGGGATGAATCCTCCGAACCCCTATGTCACCGTCGACGAATTCCGGGGAGTTACACGCAAAGAGCTGAGATTCCAAGGTGGCCCAATGGGGATGAACCCGATGCCGGTAACCACGCAGGCGGAAGCATTCAATCGCCTCAGCCAAGCCCCGATGTGGAACACGCCCGGTATCGAATCTCAAGAGCGTCGCCAACCATTGGACGCCGGTAATTCTCCATCGAGCACTGGGGCCGGCGGATTTGGACCATCACCACACCTAAATACATTCGGACTCAACAACTCGACGAGTTACCCGATGCCAGCATCGTCAGGCGCCCTGAACACGTTCAATTTCTTCCAACCGCACTTTGATCGCGATTTCGCATCGACAATTGATTTGTTTCACGTCTACCTGAATGGCCCGGAAGCCTTAACCAGCAGCGTGGGACCGGGACGCCAGTCGCCGTTCACGATGCCGATTCCCGTCACATTCGGTCAAGCGATAATCCACAACATGGAAGATCGAGACGATGATGGAGTCGTTTCTCTGGCAGAAGATCTCAATACCAACACCATTAATGATCCGTTCAATCACTTTCACCGCCTGCTTTCGCTGGTCGAAGTGCCGACGCGCACCCATCGGCAACTCGGTGATCCATTGAAGGTCACTCGCGTGCCGGGCCGCCTCAATCTGAATACCATTCGCGATCCTCACGTCTTAGGTGCGTTGATTGACGACCGTCAAGTCATTAGTCCACCGGAACGAGACACCAACGGCAATGGCACGTTCGATCCAAGCGAAGACCTCGACATCTTTCCAAACGGCCAATGGGACTATGGACTGCGAAACGTCACATATGCGTCTGTCGGCAATCCCGACGGTGACGATCCCGGCCGCGATTGGTGGTTCGAATTCTTGAAGGCTCGCGATGGCATTGATCAGACGAGCGGGCTTCCGTTGCCAGGAGTCAGCTATGGGTCGAATCCGTCACGTCCATTTCGCGATGTGGGGATCCTGAATTCGAGTCAAGGCGGTTCGCCCATCGAAGACACGATCCTGCGCCAATTGCCGATCAGCGCGAGTACAAACCCATTGAATGCACGCCGATTATTCGAATTGGCGACAGATACAAATCTACAAAATGGGCAAGTAGAGCCTTACATGCGGCATCGCATATTGTCGAAAATCTATGGCAATAGCACCACACGCAGCAACGTATTCCTCGTATATGTCACTGTTGGAATGTTCGAATGCGTTGAATTGTCGAATGGAGCTGTGCGCATCGGCGGACAGATGGACGTAGACGGCGACGGGCAGAAAGACACGTACCGCTCTGTCTTGGTCATCGACCGTTCAATGATCGAGGATGCCTTTGATCCGAGTGGCAGTACGTTTGATTGGAAGAAACTGATCATGGCTCGGCAGCGGATCAACTGAAGCAAGCTCGTTGAGGTCACGAATCCAGTGAGTCTGTGATTTTCTGAAGAGATCGAGCAGGCGTGCGATTTTGCAGTCCGCATCGATCGCGAGTCCTTGAAGTCGCCGGAACAACTGCGCGACTTGGTTGTAAACGCCAACGACAACCAGCCTTGACGGTGCGAGTAAGCTGTCAGCGCGGCCGAGCCGCAAATCCGAAAACCAAAGAACCAAATCCGAAAGAAACACAACGCCCGAAATCCGAACGGCTACTTGCCGCGACTGAGGATGTGG
>JAYVSP010000853.1:0-4451 GCA_043775215.1 Planctomyces sp.
CACGCGTTCTTAGAATTCATTGTCCGAATGAGCCCAGAGGTCATCCTCTGGGCTTTTTTTCGCTCATCAACTCACCTTGTCCCTCTCTTTGCCGCCGACCTAGAACCCCGACCCGTTCGCGCGAGCCCCAATGACCTTGCGAAAGGAATCGCTGATGTTCGAGCTCTCACTCCCTGCCGTTGCCCAAGAACCCGTCCCATTCATCTCGCTGATCGCCCAGCATCAGACTATTGCTCACGACGTCACTGCCGCTGTCGGACGAGTGCTGGCCGAGCAAAAGTTCATACTCGGCGAAGAGGTCAGTGAACTCGAAACCGAAGTCGCCAAATACTGTGATTCGCGGTCAGCGATCGGATGTGCGTCGGGCACCGACGCGCTCATCTTGGCCTTGATGGCACTGCACATCGAACCGGGCGACGAGGTGATCACTAGCCCGTTCTCATTCTTCGCGACCGCCAGTTCAATTTGCCGAGCGGGCGCGAAACCGGTGTTCGTGGACATCGACCCGATCACATTTAATCTCAATCCCGATGCCGTCGCCGCGGCGATCACGCCGCGCACGAAAGCCATCATGCCCGTGCATCTGTTTGGCAAATGTGCCGACATGGAACCACTGTGGCGATTGGCCGTGCGGCACAAGGTGGCGATCATCGAAGATGCGTGCCAAGCAATTGGTGCCGAATACCGTGGCCGCCGCGCGGGGGTGCTCGGGACGATCGGTTGCTTCAGTTTCTTTCCGACAAAGAATCTCGGCGGTGCCGGTGACGGCGGCATCATCACCACTGACGATCCCGACCTCGCCAAGTCTCTGCGCCGTTTGCGAGTTCATGGCGACGCCGGCCACTATCACCACATCGAAATCGGTCTGAACAGCCGGCTTGATGCGATTCAGGCCGCGATTCTGAGAGTTAAGTTGCGTCATCTCGATCAGTGGACCGAGGCTCGTCAGCGCAATGCCGCCCGCTACCTGGAACTCTTCACCGCCAGCCGGCTGACTGACGACATCGTTTTGCCCACCGAATCTAAGGGTGAGCGGCACGTCTACAATCAATACTGCACTCGCATCACGGACGGGCGACGCGACGCCGTGATGCAGCATCTGCGAGCTCAGCAGATCGGCTGCTTCGTCTATTACCCGATTCCGTTGCACATCCAGCCGTGCTTCGAACACTTGGGCCACCGAGTCGGCGACTTCCCACATTCTGAAGCCGCATCTCGCGAGGTGTTGGCATTGCCGATCTATCCGGAATTGCCGGCTCACCACCCGGAACTGGTTGTGCGCCAAATCGCCTCAGCGCTCGGCAAATATCGTCAGCACGACGAATCAGAAACCGTGCCGTTCCGAGCAGCCGCGTGATCGACGCCGCGGTGCGGTTTCTCTGGAGTTCTGGTCACGTGATCAAGTCTGTAATGTCCTCTGAAAACAAGGTGGAGCCGGCGGTTCGGCGCGGTGACACCGAATACTGGCGACAAACACGCCAACCGTGGCCATCACTCGTGTTCCTGTTGCCACTTCTGAGCATTTACGAGTTGGGCGTGTTCTGGCTGGCGGGAAGTGACTCGGCGGCGGCGCGAAGTGGCGCGGATGTTTGGCTGCGAAGTTGGCTGGTGACCGTTGGGCTGGACGCCGCGTGGTGGCCGCCATTGTTGATCGTATTGGGGTTGCTTTGCTGGCAGTTGGCCGCGCGGCATCCGTGGCGTGTCTCGTTGGACACTCTGGCGGGAATGTTCGCGGAGAGCGTGTTATTCGCGTTCTTGCTCGTGCTGCTGGGTCAGTTGCAAAGTCGCCTGTTTACTGCGGCATTCGCTCTGGAATCGAACGGATTCGGGCCGAACTGTCTGACGGTGGCCTTGAACAATTCATCAAGCGAAGCATTGGCTCGCGGATTGAGTTTTGTCGGCGCGGGGATCTACGAAGAAGTGATCTTCCGGTTGACGCTGCTGCCACTAGCAGCGGCACTGTTGCGGCAGACTGTCGTGCCGCGCGCGTGGGTTCTGGCTCTGGCGGCTCTGCTGACGAGCGTGCTATTCGCAGCGGCTCATCATGCCGGTCCCGCAGGCGAACCATTCGAGCTATTTCGGTTCTGTTTCCGAATGCTCGCGGGAATAGTCTTCGCCGCGCTCTTTGTGGTCCGCGGTTTCGGCATCACAGTCGGAAGCCACGCAATGTACGACTTACTGGTCGGCTTGTTGCTGGATTCGTGATCTGCCGTAGTTCAAGCTTCTAGCTCGCAACTTCTCTGACACTCATGGATTCCGGGAGTTAGTCAGAAGCTCTCTGGAGCGAAGGGGTCGGGAGTCTTTTTCAGGTCGGCGTCAGCTCGACTTCGTAAATTGTGCGGCGTTATCGCCGACCTGAAAAAGACTCCCGACCCCTTGGGCGACGGTCGTGCCTGGAAAGGCTGGAAGCTTGCACTACTAATTCAGGCTGAAGGCCGGCGGAAATCCGCCCTTCGCTGTGATCATCTGGCCGCGTAGCCGCTGCCGTAGATGGTCCAGCACGAGATCGCTGCGTAGATCAACGTCGAATTCATCGAGCAGCAATCGGGCATCATCAATGCTCAGTCCGAGCGAATGCGTCAGCACATCGCAGAGCACGCCCAGCGGCAATTCTGCGTCGAGCAGTTGGTGCAGCAGCGGGTCGGATTGCAATTCCGGTAAGACCTCGGCGGCGCCAGCCAGCAATTCGCGCTGCCGATGACGACGGTCAATTGTTACGGTTGATGGATAAACATCCGGCATCAACGTCAGCTCGGCCATCCGGTAGGGTTGATTGCCGCCGATCTCCGCATCCACGCGCGCACGACACAATCCCCGCAACGCCAAATTGAAACGACCATCTGGCAACCTTTCCTCAATTGCGATGTGTCCTAGACAGACGACCGGATGAATCTTCGCCAACTTGGTCTCATACGCCGATTCCCAATCGGGATCCAGCAAGGCCATTGCAATCAGCCGATCGCCGTCGACGGCGTCCTCGATCATTTGCCGGTAACGGGGTTCAAAGATGTGCAGTGGCTGCCAAGTGTGTGGAAAGGTGATGACATTCGGCAGCGGAAACAGCGGGGCCTGCCCGTCGAATCTTTGCAGCTCGTCTGGCATTTCGAAGGAGTCGCTCATGCGGTCGTATCCTGAGGTATCGCGATTTTCGGAACCAGCTCGTCACGTAATTGGATGTCTGTCGGATACCGCTCGGTGTGGTCGAGCAATTCTTGAAAACAACGCTGATAGTCAGCGAGAAAGGTCTCCAGGTCGATCCCCATGAAAGCCGGACGGTACAAATCCAGTTTTTGGCGACAGGAGTCGTAGAGCTTCCTGGCTCCTCCGAAGTTCTCATTGCCGAAGTGAAATAACGACACTGACGCTTGAATTAGCCCTTGGAGGAATTTCTTCTCATCGCCGATGGACTCGGACCACAACTCTTCCCAGACATCATGAGCCTCGAAGAATTCCTCCTCATTGAACAATCGCAGCCCTTCGAGATACTGCGGCGGGTATCCATCCGACATTTGTTTGGTCCTTGTCTGAGGCCAAATTGGGCATTGGTGAGTGGTCGCTGATCTTTGGGTATTTTGAATAATGTCCAACGACCAATGACCAATGACAATTCTTCCCAATTCCGTGGAACGGATTCTAGCGCCGCCTGAAACCCCAAGTCCAACAGCAACTCTTAGAACTGACTCAAAGAATCATGCCCAAGTCCGATCGCGCGTCCCGTGTCGATGACCGAAAGCAACAAGCCCTCAAAGTCGCTCACGCATTGGCCCAGACTTACCCAACGGCGATCTGCGCGTTGCATCATGACGGCCCCTTTCAACTGCTCGTGGCAACGATTCTTTCCGCGCAATGCACGGATGAGCGAGTCAACCTGGTCACGCCCGCGCTGTTCGCGAAGTTTCCGACGCCCGCCGACCTCGCTGCCGCGAAACAGGCCGATGTCGAGAAGCTCATCCAATCCACCGGTTTCTTCCGAGCCAAAGCGGCCAATCTGATCGGTATGGCTCAAGGCTTAGTTGCACAGTTCGGTGGCGAATTGCCGAGGACACTGGACGAGATGATTTCCTTACCGGGCGTTGGGCGAAAGACGGCCAATGTTGTGCTCGGCACGGCATTTGGAATCCCGACGGGAGTTGTCGTCGATACACACGTCAAACGAATCACGCGGTTGCTCGGCCTCACCAGCAACAAGACGCCGGAAAAGATCGAGCGCGACTTGCAAGCCTTGCTGCCGAAGTCCGAGTGGATCAACTTTTCACACCGACTGATCCACCACGGCCGCCGCATCTGCAACGCTCGCCGTCCAAAATGTGAGGAGTGCTCGCTGCTCAGTTTGTGCGCGCGAGTTGGCCTGCCTCCGTTAGACTCCTCTGCTTCCGAAAGTTGTTGCAGTTGAGTCAAGTTTTCGCGGGCGAGAGGAATAAGGTAAAAATAGGGTTGTTCTGGGATTTGAG
>JAYVSP010000854.1:0-2838 GCA_043775215.1 Planctomyces sp.
TTCGGTGAAGCCAACGGTGCGGAACTGGAACGCGACGCTTATCAGAAGCGAGACAAAGCCCTCGCCGCTGAACAAGCCAGCGAGAAACGGCAAGCTGAAGCCAACGGCGAGAAACCGGTTGAAGTTTCCGGAGCCCCTCAAGAGCCGAAACCCGAATCGACCAACAAGCCGGCGAGCGCGGGCAACAACCAACCGAACAGCAACGGCCCCGGAGCCAATGGTGGCGATCAACGCAATCGCCCGTCACCTCAACAGCGTTTTCAGGAGATGCAACGCAAAGCTTTCACTGGCTCGGACGATCTCGTGCGAATCGACTTCAAGCCGACCAATCAAGGAGCGCGACTGAAACTGGAATTCGACGAAGGCTTCATCCGCCTGATGGGACTCGGTGTCTCCGCCGGCCTTGATTCCTTGAACGAACAGCAGCGCCGCCGAGAATCCCGCAAGCCCGCGAATTGACAGTTTTGGAGTGCGGCCATGCATCGCCGCTTTCACTTGCGGCGGAGCCGCTATCCGTCTCTCGAATCAAGAGGACGCTTCAACGAAAGAAAAGCGGCTTCGCCGCAAGTGAAAGCGGTGATGAATCACCGCAGTCCAAATTTCTGACGCCCTCCGCTTCCAGCTCGGTGACTTGTTCGGCCCACTCGGACGTCCCACAATCCCGCTTCGTTCAAGAGTCTGCGACTCTGTTGACTTGAAGTGATTTACTCTGAAGGAGCTCGGTTCATGTTGCAGTTTATGCGTTGGTGTGTCGTCGCGATGGCCGTGTGTGGTGCCGCGTCGGTCAGTGCGGCCGAATTCTTTTTCAAGGACGGCGATGTTGTCGTGATGATCGGCGACAGCATCACCGAGCAGCATCTCTATTCCAACTTCGTCGAGATGTGGACCGTCACTCGCTTTCCGAATTGGAAACTGACGTTTCGCAACGTGGGGATCGGCGGCGATCGCTCGCCCGGCGGCAATGGTCGGTTCGCTCGCGACGTGCTGCTGCACAAGCCGACGGCGATGACAGTCGACTTCGGCATGAACGACGGCGGCTATGGAGGCTTCAGCGACAATGTCTTCAAGCCATACATGGACGGCTTGCAAGGGATGGCCAATCAGGCCAAGGCCGCCAACATTCGCGTCGCCTGGGCGACTCCTCAGCCGCTGGATACTGCCGAACAGGGACCGACGGCACTGACTGCCTACAACCAAACATTGGAAAAATTCTCGGACGGCGTGAAGGTCATCGCCGAGAAGAACGACGGTCTGTTCGTCGATCAGTTTCACCCGTATCTCGCCGCGCTGGATCGGGCTCGCGGCAAAGGGCCGAAGTATGACCGCATCACTGGTGGCGATGCGGTGCATCCTGGCCCGCCCGGCCAAGCACTGATGGCCGCGTCGATTCTCAAGGGCCTGAACTTCCCGTCGCTCGTTTCGTCGGCCGAAATCGATGCGGCTGGCAAGGTCGTCGGAGCGAAGAACTGCACGATCGAAAATGTGATCGCGAAAGACGGCGGTCTGAGCTTCTCGCGACTCGACGCCGCGTTGCCGTTCTTTCCCGCGGATGCCGTCGGCATTTTGCCGCATGCGCCGATCTTGGAAGAACTCAACGACTATCGGTTGAAGGTCACGGGCTTGGCGGCCGGCAAATACGAAGTCCGAGTCGGTGGCAAGAAGATCGCCGAACTGACTGCTGAGCAACTCGCGGTTGGTGCAAACTTGGCCTCCGGCGCTTTGACCGACGGCCCAATTTCCGAGCAAGCAAAGGCCGTGAGGGCAGCGGTCGAAGCCAAGAACCGCTTCCATCACGACATGATCTTCCGCGGCATCGTGCTCTCGAATGTTTCGATCCCCGAATGGCTGGGCCTCAAACTCTCACCGCAAGACATCGAAGCGAAACGTCAGGCAGCAATGACCGAGCGATTGGCGATGCTCCCCGCACTGGATGCGGAAGTTGCCAAGACGCTGGCGATGAAGGCCAACACCTTCGACATCGTGCCGATCAAATAGCACTTCTGTGCAATGCGCGAATCGCGGCAAAACAACGAACTGAACGAGATTCGTCGTCTCGCTCAGTTCGTTGTTGCCTCGTCGATTCATCTCCGTCACTGGTGCCAATCGCCGATGAACGGCAGGTAGAAGTCGCGCCACTCGCGCTGGAACCAAACGGGGGACGACGGAAAACCTTCTTGGCCCAGAGCGTCCACCGCAACGATGTAGTATCGGCGAGCCTGCTTGCCGGCGGAATCGTCTTGGAAGTTCATTGCCGAGATCGGTTCCGGCGTCAGGCGCGAGACCGCGTCTTTGTCGTACCGGCCATCCATGCGATAGATGCGATATCCGGCGATGCCACGTTCGGGATTCGGTGACCATTTCAGTTGGCACGTCGTTCCGTCCTCGCGGCTGAAGACATTTTGTGGCGACGACGGAATAGTGAACAGCGCAGGGGACGGACCGCTTTCTTTTCCTGCGTCATCGACCGAACGAATACGATACGCGAACACGGCCTTGCGATATTCGCGGCCGGACTCGTCGAGATGCTCGGCATTCAGCGGATGATTGAAGCTCAGCGCTTCGTTCGTAGCTCCGCCTTCAGGCGGCTTGATCATTTGCGGTTCGTTCAAATTGATCTTTGTGTCCACGAACGAAGTCGCCTTGAGCGGCTCGGTTGTCAGTCGTTTGAACGGTCCGATTCGGCGGATGGCTCCGACGACTGGCTCGGCCAGCGGCGGCGTGCGCGACTTGAGCCGCTTCAGTTGATCGTCGCTGTAAACCTCTACGACCGCGCGTTCGACGTGATAGCCGTGGGGCAGGTTTTCAACCTGCCCGTCACTTCCGGGCAGGTTGAAAACC
>JAYVSP010000855.1:0-5748 GCA_043775215.1 Planctomyces sp.
CGCCGCTTCCCAGCAACCAATTCTGCCTTCGTGGCGTCGGAACGCAACAGAAGGTGTCGTCCGGGCAACAACGTGTTGGAATTTGTTGCCGCCGCGAAACCATGACCTATGTTGGACGTGTTCTCTCGGCATCATGCCGACGCGAACCTGATTCAAGATCGTTTGGTCGGCGTGGATGCCGGCCGGACGACGGTCGTGTGAATGGAGATTACGGCCGAACGACATCTCCCCTTGTGTTGTGTTCACGACGGTTCGCCGTGGTGGCCACGGCTCACGTTTTGGAGCGGCGATCACTCCTCCTGATCGCCCCTCCGAGAGATTCTCGTCTCGTTGTGTATTGGCCATTTTTCCACAGACCGTCTCCCGCCCGCGGTGAGACCTCGTAGAGACTATTCATTCATGAAGACAAACCAAGGTTCCCTGTTGGTGGTTGATGACGACAAGCACATTCTTGAGGCGATGGCGGATTACCTTCGCAGCCTCGGGCATCGAACCGAAACGGCCATCTGCTGCAAAGACGCGATGGAACGCATGTCCGAATTCCCCTTTGAGGTCGTCCTGTGCGACGTCAACTTGGGAGACCGCGACGGCTTCCAATTGCTCGAATGGGCGGGAGAACATTGCCCAGACACGTCGGTCATCTTGATCACTGGCTACGGAACGATCGAATCGGCTGTCGAAGCGATCCGCATGGGTGCCTTCGATTACTTGACGAAGCCGGTCATCGACGACGAGCTGCAATTCGCCGTGCAGAAAGCGCTCGGCCAACGCAAGCTGGTCGAAGAGAACAAAACGCTGAAGGCACAGCTCGACCAAAAGTTCGGCATCGGAGCCTTGATCGGTCATGACTACAAGATGCTCAAGATGTATGACCTCATCGAAAGTGTCGCCGACACACGCACAACCGTGCTGATTCTGGGCGAAAGCGGTACGGGCAAGACGGTGACCGCTCGGTCGATTCATCAACTCAGTGCCCGCGCCGGCAAGCCGTTTGTCGAGGTTGCCTGTGGAGCATTGCCCGATACGCTGCTGGAAAGCGAACTGTTCGGACACGTCGCCGGCTCGTTCACGGGAGCGAATCACGACAAGGTCGGCAAATTCCTGTTGGCCGACGGCGGAACCATTTTCCTGGACGAGATTGCCACCGCGTCACCGTCGTTGCAGGTCAAACTGCTGCGAGTTCTGCAAGACCGTGAGTTTGAACCGGTCGGCGGCAACAAGACTCACAAGGTTGATGTCCGCGTCATCCTGGCGACGAACGAAGACCTCGCTGCGAAAGCAGCCCGCGGTGAATTCCGCCAAGACCTGTTCTACCGCATCAACGTTATCGCCATGACGCAGCCGCCATTGCGTGAGCGGATCGCCGATATCCCGCTCTTGGCCGAACACTACTTGCGTCAGATGTGTGAAATGAACGGCAAGGAAATCCGCGGCTTTGACGACACCGCGATGCAATTGCTGCAACGCTATCGCTGGCCCGGCAACGTGCGCGAACTGGTCAACGCTGTCGAGCGAGCGGTTGTGCTCACCAAGGGAACGACGATCGGTGCCAACGACCTGCCGGAAAGCTTGCGGTTGAATGAGCCATCAATGCCGATCCCCATCGGCCGCCTCGGAAACTCGCTCAAGACGGCGATGGTCGAACCGGAAAAGCAGTTGATCCTCGAAGCCCTCGACGCCAATGGCTGGAACCGCCAAGGAACCGCCGACCGACTCGGCATCAACCGCACCACGCTCTATAAGAAAATGAAACGCTACGGCATTGAGTTCGAGAACCAATTCAATCTGATCTGAGCGGAACTCGCCGGCATCTCTGAAAGACCAAAAGGGTCGGGAACTCTCCCGACCCTTTTTTCAGTTTGTGTGTTTAGGACTGGCGCAGAAATAACTATCGAATGTAGCCGAACTCGTGAGAGTTCGGTCCGAAGTCTCACGACTTCGGCTACGACAGTTATTGATGCGCCGGTCCTTACTCGGACGAGCCAATGTTCCCCGTATCATCTGTATGAACCTCAGAGCTGTGTGGCCCACACGGATGAGCGGCAAGCCGACGCTTACGACTGGCGCAGAAATAACTGTCCGATGTCGCTGAACTCGCCAGAGTTCAGATCCGAAGTCTGGCGACTTCGGCTACGACAGTTATTGATGCGCCGGCGCTTACGACGCGAGTTCAAACTGCCGTAGTTCTGGCGAGGCCAACACGCGATTCACGTCGAGCACTGCGATCAATCGTTCGTCCTGCTCGATGACCCCGCGAATGAAGCTCGCCAGCGGACCGCTCATTAACGCGGAGCACGGTTGCAATGCATCTGCCCCGATTCCGCGAATGCCCACGACTTGATCGACCACCAAGCCAACGGCGATCTCCTCGCGAGTGGACTGCACGACAACCAATCGTTCGGTCTTCGAGCCTTCCAACGCTGGCAAGCCCAATAACATCCGCAAGTCGACAACTGACAACACTTCACCCCGCATGTTCGTGACGCCACGCAGCCACTCGGGAACATGCGGAAGTGTGGTGATCCGCGGCGGACGTTGAATCTCCAACACGTTCGCCATTGGCACCGCGTAAAGAGTCCCCTCCAACGCGAACACCACATGCTTGGCCATATTTGTCGCCGAGTCGCGGCGCGGCGCATCGAGCCCCATTCCAAATGAGCCGCGCGCCGCGTCGGAATCGATCTGGGCGATCAGCCGTTCCAGACTGATATTAGTATCTGGGAGAGTCGTCTGGCTCACATTCGCACCTCTCTCTCTTTCTTAATGCGGCGAAGCCACAAAGTAGATTGGGAGTCTGTCCTGACCGGTTGGGGCAGAGTCCCAAACGACGAAGTCAATGATCAGACTTTCAGAACCGATTCGATGCAGGCCAGCAATTGCTCAGATTTGAATGGCTTGGTCAGATAGCCGTCCGCTCCTTGTCGCTTGCCCCACAGGATGTCCATTTCGTGATTCTTGCTGCTTAACAAAATCACCTTGATGCCGCATGTTTCGGGAAATGCCTTGAGATGTCGGCAGACCTGAAAGCCATTCTTCTTCGGCAGGATGATGTCCAACACAATGAGATCGGGACGTTCACGTGTTGCGACTGCGATGGCTTCATCGCCATCAGACGCCGTCAGCACACGATAGCCTCCGGATTCCACCGCCGATCGGATGATCCGCTGAGCAGTCGGGCTGTCGTCGACAATCAAGACGGATTGGGAACTCATCTCAAATCTCAAATTTCAGATCTGAAATCTCAAATCTACAGCGACGTGGTCGTAGACGGGACCAGGTACTTCGCCACCTTCAGCGTGAGGGTATCCGCTTCAAACGGCTTCGTGATGTAATCGGAGCAGCCGACCAGCCGGCCACGCAGCTTGTCAAACATGCCGTCTTTCCCGGACAACATCACGATTGGAATATTCTGAGTGGCTTCATGTTTCTTGATCAGCTTGCACAGCCGGTAGCCATCCAGCCGGGGCATGTTGATGTCGAGCAGAATCAGATCAGGCCGGTACGCACCCAACTCCTTGATTGCGGCCACGCCGTCAAATGCCGAGATCACTCGGTATCCGCGACGCTCCAATGTCAGTGACACCAATTTTCGCACCGTTGGACTGTCATCCACGATCATCACCAGCGGCCGGCTATCCGTTGATGACACCGCAGATGTCGGCTGAAAGGACTGAGCCAGCCTCTCGACGTCCATTGTTGTTTCCGGTTCGTGGATTTCCTCTGTGGCCGGCGCTGTGACGTCTTCGGTACGAGACACGACCGGAACTTCAGCGACAGGCACGGAAGCCACTTCCGCCGCGGTTGTCACGTCGAGGCTCACAGTTGGCAGCGATACCGGCACTGAAGTATTTGAGCGGCGCTCCTCTGAAAGCGGTGCCGCCGCCGGCTGGTCTCGCGGAGGCAAGGGCATCTCGTTCGCGCGGCGCACCAAATCGTTCCAACTCCATTGTGCCGTGTCGGCCTCCGTGGCCTCCGCATTCCACGATTCGCGTAATGGAGTGCCTACGACCGCAACGTCCACGGGCTTTTCAGGTTCACGACTTTCGATCGCCGCCTTTTCAGGTGCCGCTTCCATTCGCGCGAGTGCTTCGTGCAGTTCCTCATCCGACTTGGCCTCGGGAAGCCCCGAGATCACTGAGGAATATTTTTCCGGCGCCGGAGCCTGAACGATTTCGTGCATCACCGAAGAGATGTCGACAATCTGCAAGACAGGTTCTGCGGCAGAGACCTCGACTGCAGAGACCTCGGTGTCATTTGGCAACTCCAGCAATTCACTGTTGATGGAAATTTCCGCCTCACGGGGCAACTCAGAGACTGCCACCGGAGACTGCAGTTCGTCGTGGGCGAGCGACTGAATCCACTTCAAGCCAGCCGTCGCCGCAGGGTGTCCGGGAGCCACTTCCAGCACGTGTTGCAAGCAACGGAGCGCATTGTCCGGCGAGTTGGCGACCCACGCCAGCCACAGCCACACCTGCGGATCATCCGGCAGAAGGTCCACTGCGCGTTCCAAGTGGGCGGATGCGACAGAGTTGAATCCCGCACGTGCCGCCGTCATGCCGCGGCGCAGTGCCAGTTTCCCCGCCGAAGCGCCGTCTGCCAATAAATCAGAAGCTTGAATCATCAACGTGTACTCCCCGCCGCATTCCGAAAATCTCCACTGACCCTGTGTCAGTGAGAAGTTTCATTTCTTTTGGAAATGGTCGATCCCTTCCGCACGCCAAACTTTCAACGTGGCCGCATCCTGCTGAGCGATGCGCACGCCGATTGCATTGACTGGGAAGTCGTGCTTCTTCTGAATGTCGATCCACATTTTCTTGACGTTGTCTGGCACGGCCATGACGTTCCCCTTCGTGCTCCCTCCGTGACTGCTTCCCGAATTCACGCCGCCATTGACGCGAATTCACCCAACAACTCCTCTAAACTTTCTCGCGAATACCACTGTGCGGCTTCCGGCCCGACGACTGACAAGGCCAATTGCTGCACAGCCGGCTGCAGCCGCTGCAAACACGTTTGCCGCAAGTCCTCGCCCGAAATCAGTTCAATTTCCGCGAGAATCTCCGACTCCGTGATCTGCCGGCCAAAGTACAACTCCTGCGTTGCCAGTCGGCTCATACGCGTGTCGGTGCTTTCGGCTGAGAGCAAATGCTGACCGCGCAACCGCATCTTCGCCGTCCACAATTCTTCCTCATCGATTGGGGCATCGCATGTCGCCAAACGCTGCAGTTCCACGACCGTGAGAGCCAGCACGGCGTTGAGATGCTCCGGCGCGGCACTCCCTTCAATCACCCAGGCGCCGGCATCGCGATACGAATGCAGTTCCGAAGCGATGCCATAAACCAAGCCGCGTTCTTCGCGCAGTTGGCGATAGAGCCGGGAACTCATGCCACCGCCGAGCACCGAATTCAGCAGGAACAACCGATACCGGTCCGCCGCACAATACCCGGAAGTCTCCAGTCCGATCGCGAAATACGCCTGCGATACCGGCAGTTCGTCGATAGCGACTCCAGCGTGAAATCGGCAGCGCGACGGACGCCGCATGGCAGCGGTCCCCGTCAGCCGCCAAAAAGCATCACGCACTTGTTCCAGAACCGCGTCATGCTCGATGTTGCCTGCCGCCGCGATGATGATGCGGTCGGGGGTGTAATGCCGGCGCACGAAGGCTTGCACGTCATCGCTGGTCATGCGCCGCACTGCTTCCGAATCCCCTTGCACGGCCCGTCCTAAGGCATGTGCCGGCCACATCAACCG
>JAYVSP010000856.1:0-8529 GCA_043775215.1 Planctomyces sp.
CAAACCCAGGGCGGCGCTACGCGGCTGACGCCGCTCCGCTCTGCCCTGGGCTATCGAGTTTTTGCCCTTTGGGCCAGGACAACAGCGCAACTTCAAAACGCGTCAGCGAGGGCGAACGCTTCACGAGTTTTGATTTCAAGATCACCGTCTGCTTGAGCCCTCGCTCACGCTTCGGGTTACTTTCCTCTTCCCCACATTTTTCACAGAGAGGCACAACATGGCCGGACAACCCAAGCCCACGTTTTACGCTGCTGTCGCAATGGTGATTCTCGCGCTCATCGGGTTCGCGATCTATCGCGCCGACCTCGTCGCCCCGAAGGGAAACCCCGAGGCGAACAAGCCGGACAAGATCGATCCCGGTGAGATCGGTCTCGGCGAAGCGGCCCAGTCCGAAGCACCCGACACCGCCAGCGTCACCACGGTCAAGGAATACACCTTCAAGCCGTCGGAGCGGTTGCCGGCGGTCAAGGGAACCGCGAAGTACAAGCCGCTGGTTGACAAGACCGTGCGGTTTTCTTTGAACGTCTGGGCCGGTTGGGCACCGATCATCTTTGCCAACGAAGGCTTCAAACCGGGCAAGCTCTGGAAAGCGGCGGATGGTCAAGACTTCAAAGTCGAACTGGTCCTGATCGACAATCCGATTGAGATGCGTGAAAACTACGCGGCTGGCGACGTGCATATCGGCTGGGCGACGCTCGACATGGTGCCGCTGTTTGTCGATGGATTCGTCGATTCGTCCGGCAAACCGCGCGACAGCCGCGTGATGCCTCGCATTTTCCAGCAAGTCGATTGGTCCAACGGCGGTGACGGCATCGTCGTGCGGGACAAGATCAAAACGGTTGCCGACTTGCGCGGCCAGAGAATCGCGTTGTGCGAAAACTCGCCGTCACACTATTTTCTGTTGAACATGCTGGTCGCCGGCGGGGTACAACCTTCGGAAGTCAAGTTGGACTTCACACCCGATGCGTTCCAAGCGGCGGCCGCCTTCAACGGCGACTCGAAGATCGCCGCGGCCGTCTCGTGGGCACCGGACGTCTACACGCTCTCAGAGAAATCCGGCAACCGGATGTTGGTCAACACATCGACGGCCAACAAACTGATTGCGGATGTGTGGTTCGCCCGCGCCGACTTCGCCCAGGAGAATCCGGCCATTATCGAAGGGTTGGTGCGCGGCATCTTCGACGGTATGGCCGCGCTCAAGAAGGAAGAAAACAAACAACGGGCCGCCACCCTGATGGGCGAAGGATATAACATCAAGCCCGGAGACGCCTATAACATGCAGGGCGATGCCCATAGCACCAATTGGGCGGAGAATTATCAGTTCTTCCTGAATCAGAACAACCCCACGAATTTCTCCCGCGTCTGGAACCAATCTTATTACCTGTATCGCCAGATCCGGCAAATCAAGAACCAAGTCGTGCCGTTCGACCAAGTCATGGACTTCTCCATCATCGCTAAGCTGGGCCAGGAGGAGCAGTACTCGTCGCAGAAGGACGAGCACACCGTACAGTTCGTCCCGAAGACGACCGCCGAGGTCCGAGGTGCCGAGGAAATCCTGACCAACACCGTGGTAATCCATTTTTATCCCAATAGCTGGGACTTGTATAAGACAGTCACGAAGGACGAAGACGGCAAGACGATCGAGGTGAAATACGATCCGCGCGTCGGGGACGTGGTCGAAGAAATCGGCAAGCTGACCGGACAATTCGGAAACGCCCGCGTGATCATCGAGGGCCACACCGACGGCTCCATGCAAGGCAAGATCCCCGAAGAGATGGTGAAAGGCCTGTCGCTCAACCGGGCGAATTCCGTGAAGGAAGCGGTGATCAAGAAGTTCAACCTCGAACCCAATAAGTTCAACGTCGAAGGCTTCGGCTGGGCGCATCCGGCCGATCCCAGCGATCCGTTGAACCACGTAAAAAACCGCCGTGTCGAGGTCAAGGTCTTCACGCCGGAGTCGGCCCAGTAGCATGGCACGCTCCTGTAGCCGAAGTCGTGAGACTTCGGATGGGAAGTGTCAATACCGCCCACCGAAGTCTCACGACTTCGGCTACATGCCCTGAGAATCGCATGAATCCACCCTCTCCAGCCGATCAGTTGTTACCACCACCGCGCGTGCATGGCTGGGCGCTGCGCCGGCCGGTGCCGCGCTGGCAAAGCGTCCTGCTCGGACTGGCTTTCGTTGTCTCCGTCTTGGCGTTGTGGTGGTTACTGACACGGGGAAGTACCAACGAGGATCGTTTCATTGGCCCCCTCACGCTGCCCAGTCCGGAAGAAACGTTCGGCAAGTTTCACGATTTGTGGTTCGAGTACGCGCTGATGCGCAATACGTTGGTCACGTTGCGCCGCGTGGTCTTGGGTTTTGTGGGAGCGGTCATGATCGGTGTTCCGCTGGGAATCCTGGCGGGCTGCTTTCCACGATTTGGGGCGTTCTTGTCGCCGCTGGTGATGTTCGGGCGGAATATCCCGCTGGCGGCGGTGTTGCCCCTGTTGATTTTCGTGGTCTCCGACGGCGAGCAGCGCAAGGTCGCGTTCATCTTCATCGCCTGCGTCGCGTTCGTGATTGCCGACACGGCCCGGGCCATTCTGGATGTCGCCGAGCGCTATGTGGACACGGCCTATACGCTCGGAGCCACGCGCTGGCAGACAATCAGGAAGGTACTCGTGCCCCTGGCCATGCCGGCGATCTTCAACTCGTTTCGCCTGCTGTTTGGTTTGGCCTTTGGTTACATCATGCTCGCCGAATCCATCAAATACGCGGATGATGATGTTGGCGGACTGGGATATCAGATCCAGATTAGTCAACGTCTCGGATTGCGGGAAAACATCTACCTCATCATTCTCATTATCCCGCTGGTGGCATTATTGGTGGACCAGTTCTTACTCTGGATGCACCGACAATTATTCCCTTATCTCTCCGGCAGTGATGGAGTCTTGCATTACGGAGTTGGTGCGGCAGGGCGAACTTGGGAGGATCTCCATCGAATTCTGTTTGGCAGCCGCTGGCCGGGTCAAACGCTCGCAAAGACTGAGTCAGCCTTGAGGAGCCTGGACTCCCAATCCGGGCTACAGAAGGCCGCTGCTGGCGCGGAGCCGCCGAAGAACTCCACAACGGAGCACTCGCCATGAACGAGGCACCATCCGTCGCGGTGCCGGGACAAGCGATCGGCATGGCGCAGGTCGTCGAGCCGGTGCGTGAGCGACCTGCGACACCACTTCCGCCCGTCGTCGAGTTTCGACACGTCAGCAAGACGTACAACGCGGGCAAGGCGAACGAATTCACGGCGATCAAGGACGTGAACTTCGTCATTGACGACCTTCCAGGCAAAGGAGAGTTCGTCGTCGTGCTGGGTCCGAGCGGTTGCGGCAAGAGCACCATCTTGCGGCTGATCGCCGGCCTCGAGCCGCAGCATCCACCCACCGTCGGACATGTTCTGGTCCAAGGTGAACCAGAGATTCGGCCGGGTGCTGACCGCGGTATGGTCTTTCAGGATTACACCAGCTTCGACAACCGCACGGTGCTGGAGAACGTCACATTCGGGCTGGAGTGTCTCGGAATGCCGCGCAAGCAGCGCCTGGAACTGGGACGTGACTGGATCGCCAAAGTTGGTCTGAAAGTCGAGACCGATGCTGACAAATACCCGCACGAACTGTCTGGCGGCATGCGTCAGCGCGTGGCGATTGCTCGGACGCTGATACTTCGCCCGCGAATCATTTTGATGGATGAGCCGTTCGGCGCGCTCGATCCCAATACTCGCTTGAATATGCAGGACTTGCTGGTTCGTTTGTGGCGCGAGGTGGAGGCAACAGTATTCTTCATCACCCACTCGATTGAAGAAGCAGTTTACTTGGGAGACCGCGTTTACCTGATGAGCAATTCCCCCGGAACGATCCTGGAGGAAATGGCCATCGAACCTCCCGACCGCACGGCCGAGCACATGCAACGCGAACCGCGCTTCCTGGAAGCCGTGTACTACATTCGAGACAAAGTGGCACAACTGGAACGTGCCCAGAGCCGCGCGGGTGGCTAATTTTTTAAAGGTAGGGTGGGTCGAGTCATCGAGACCCACCAAATTGGTCTAGAGGTTTCAACGCAAAGACGCAGAGCCGCAAAGATGGATAACGAGAAGCCGCGTATTGCAGTTGTTCCGACTCTGTGTTCTTTGCGCCTCGGCATCTTTGCGTCTTTGCGTTGAAAACCGCTCATACTTATTCAGGATTCCTCCCGTGCGTTTGGGTGAATATCTCAAGACGGCTTTTCTGAACCAGTGGAACCTGCTGGCGTTTGGCGCGGCGAGCGGGTTTGCTCTGTTGAGCGGTCGTGCTGACATTTTCCTGCCGCTGGTGATGGCCGCCGAGTGTGCCTACGTGAGTTTGTTGGGGACGCATCCCAAGTTCCAAAAGTACGTCGACGCTCAAACCGCGGCGGCGCAACGCGGCACCAACGCGCAGACCTCTGGAGACGCGTTGCAGCAAATCTTAAAGGGGCTGCCGGCGGCCACTCTGGCTCGGTTCGATCGGCTGCGTTCTCGCTGTCTCGAACTGAGGCAAATCGCCGGTGATCTCAGCCGGACGCGCGGTGACATGGCCGAAATGCCGCTCGATTCCTTTCAGATCGAAGGTTTGGACAAGCTGCTCTGGATTTTCATTCGCTTGTTGTTCACGCAACACTCGCTGGCCAAGTTTTTGGAACGGACCGGTGTCGAGTCGATGCGAAAAGATATCCAACAACTCGAACTGCGGCTCAAGCAACTCGATCCTCAAGATCAATCTCCCCACGCACAGAAGATGAAACGCACGCTGGACGACCACTTGCAGACCTGCCGCGATCGTGTGGTGAACTTCGAGAAAGCTCAGGCGAACCACGAACTGGTAGGGCTGGAGATCGACCGTCTGGAAAACAAAATCACTTCGCTCGCCGAACTCTCGGTGAATCGACAGGATCCGGATTTCATCGCCGGGCAAGTCGACCAAGTCGCCGGCAGCATGTTGGAAATGGAAAAAACCATGAACGACTTGCAGTTCGCCACCGGCCTCGGCCCGCTCGAAGAAGACGTCCCCGAACTCATGCAGACCCCGCAGGTACAAACTGTGAGCGCCGCAAGCCGCCGTTAATGGCTCCTCCAGGCAGAAGACAATCGCGCCGCTCTCGGCTAAATTAGGGCCATTGAGAACTGAGTCGGGCAAAACTTGTTGCGTTTTGGAGTTGGCCATGTCTGTCGCGTCCGCTTCCGTGCTCCCTCAAATTCCTCCGTATCCGATCTGGAGGTTTTCGGTGGCGGACTACCACCGCCTGATCGACATTGGCGTCTTGGATGAAAATGACCGGGTCGAACTCTTGGAAGGCTGGTTGGTGCCGAAGATGTCACATGGTCCGCTTCACGACAATACGGTGGAATTGGCCAACGAACGAATCCGGAAGTCACTTCCCAATGGCTGGCGCTTGCGAGTGCAATCGGCCATCACCACCGGTGACAGCGAGCCAGAACCGGATCTCGTCCTTGTCCGCGGTGAGATTCGCACGGCTCCCCAACGACATCCGTTGCCGACGGAGATTGGTTTGTTGATTGAAGTCGCCGACACGACGCTCCAGCACGACCGTCTGCGTAAGACGGAGATCTACGGACGAGCCGGCATCTTGAAGTACTGGATCATCAATCTTCAGGACCGCCAGATTGAATGTTTTTCGCAGCCGACGGGACCGATTCCCAATGCCAACTACGGCCATTGCGACATCCGGAAGCCGGGCGACCAACTGCCACTGGAATTAGATGGCGTCGTGGTGGCGACACTCGATCCGTCGGAACTTCTCCCGTGAATTCCGTCTGGATCATCCGCTGGCACGAAAAGGCTAAATGGACCTGTCTAGCTCTAGCCGCCGAATGCGCAAGATTCCGCGATCACGGCACGGACGAAAGCGGACAAGGCGAAACGGACGATTCGCGAAAGCGAGATTACCGGGCTGAAGTGACCTGTCCCCATTGTTTGCCCACCTGCTTGATGCAAGCTGTGCCACCCGCGAATCACTCACCGCGCCATTCGCCTTTCTTTGTCACTTGTCACTTTCTTCCACCCGTGAGGCTTGTCGCCCCAATAGAAATACCACGGGTCGTCGAGGTCGGCGCTCCAACCGCGATCTTTGTTATGGACCAGAATTCCGCCCGCGAAGTATGTATGCGGCGGGCCGACGGCCAAATCGAAAACTTTGGTTTCTGACTCGATCCGCGCGCCGCCACCAATCGCGAAAAGGTATCCATCGACGCCGAGCACTTGGCTCTTGGCGTTCAGTTCCCTTGCCGACAGCCAACCGGTAGACGTGTAGACGGTATGATTGCCTGTTAGCCGAAGCTTGCCGAATTGGAGAATCAGCGGGGCAGTGAGCGTGCGCATGGTCACAACGCGCGTTGAGGATTTCACCCCGCGTTCGACGTCGTAGGCCAACACCTCGTCCCCTTCGCGGAGCAATTCGACGGGCTGCGGTCCCGAGGGCGTTTCGACGATCGTTCCTTCGGCGACGCAGGTATGGACGTTGCGATACGCAATCTCGACAATTTCTCCCGTTCGATCTTGCTTGACGCGCACCAGGTCGTAACTCCATGACCCCTTGCCGATTTGCACGTTATAGTGCAGCACGCGCCGTCCGGTGGCGTCTGTATAGACCATGCCGGGCACGAAGCCGGATTCGGTCTGCTGGTTGTTCGGCATTTTGCCCTCGGGAAGATGCTTGGCAATCGCGGCTTCTGCCTTCTTCTTCGCTTCAGCGATTGGGATCGCACCCATCGCGATCTGGAATTTTATTGGCGCGGTGACGAAGGTCGTCTCGGCACCGACTAGTTCGCCCGAGATGGCGAGTGCATAATCGCCGGACTTGGAAAAATCGAGCGGCAGTTTCTTCTCCCATTTGCCGACAAGTTCGCCGTACATCGTTTTGACATGTACGCCTTGAGGGTCGAGCGTCAAGAGCAGTGTCGCCACGCGATAAGCCGGTTGCGGCGGGCGCCAATATTCGGCGCGATGATCTTCGAAGGTCGCCTTCAGCGCGTGTATTCTGCCATCGGCCGTGGCGATGGTGAAGGTTGTCGACGCCAAAGATTTTGTGAGGTCAATCGTCGGTCCCTCGACTCCGGTTTGGCTGAATGGACCGTCAGGCTGGCTCCAGTGCAGTACGGCCGTGAGTGGTTCGCGTGGGCTGATTTCCCGCACAAGTGGGCGGAGCGCGGTGATAAGTTTTCCGTCAGGCGTTTTCGACGTCGCCGTGAAATTGGAAAGATCGTCTGGATTTTCCATCGCTGCGAACTGCCCACTCGGCGAACGCACGTCGATGCAACCCGCGCACAAGACAACCGCACACCACTTGCACATCGTCAGTCGATTCTTGGTAGAGATGGCTTTGTTCATTTCTAAGCCTTTCGATCGTGGTGCGCCTATTCTGTCCTGGCTCCAGCGGACGCTAGAGTTCGAGAATTTTATGCCAGCGCGATCCTCCGGAGACAGTGTTCATCCCGGTTTCTTGTGCCCATGAGGGGACGGGTCGACGGGTCCATTTAACAGCCGTCACGGGATGTCGTTCTTCTTCAGTTGCAGCAGCGAGTAGGGGTGCAGGACCATCGTATAGACGCTGCCGTCGCGCGCTTCGCAGACACCCATCGTGGCGTATTTGGTGGTCGTGGTTCCGTCGGGCAGTTTGTGGAAGCCACCATGAAACGGCAGATCTTTGCCGGCCGCGTCTTTGAACTCGGTGAAGTCTGGATTGCAGATCGCGAAGGGGTCGGTAGTCTTTTTCAGGTCGGCATCACTCAATTTCATAGTTATGCGGCAACATCGCCGACCTGAAAAAGACTCCCGACCCCCTAGTGCGTCTTCTCTTTTACATCAAATTGACATTGTGTGATTTGAATCAGCCGGACGAGTCTCTGCTGATTATCTCTGCGCATCCCGACCATTGAGATCCGCGATGAAAACAAAAACCTGTCCGTTGTGTGGTGCCGTCGCGCTCGTCATAAAACAGGGAGAATTCCGATTCGTCGCGCCGCCCAATGTTCCGGGCGGAGAGATCGTCGTGCTCAACGCCGAGTGGCGCGAATGCGAAGCGTGCCATGAACGCATTATCCCGCACGAACTCGACCAAGCGCTGGATCGCGAACAGGACCGCCACCGCGGACTACTAAATTCCGATTCGCATCACAACCGGGACAAAGTGCCTGCTCCCGCGTCGGCGGGATGAAGGCGCTGGGAGTCTTCCAGCGCGGGGTCCGCCACGACCATGCGATCTTGGTCGGGACGGAGTCCCAACCTACTTGGGTTCCCAGGCGACGCCGCATTTCGGGCGAGCCTTCCGAAAGTCTTTCACGCCTGCGGCCGTGACCTTGGTGGAATGCAGCCAGATTTCTCCCAAGGTCTCGATGCGTGACAGCGTCCGAAGTCCGGCAACATTCATGCTGGTTCAAAGTCGCCATCACGCTCCCGCGTGATGAGCCTTGCGCGATTGAGCCTCGAACGTTTCTTGAAGCGCTCGCAGCGGTTTGCAGA
>JAYVSP010000857.1:0-3675 GCA_043775215.1 Planctomyces sp.
GACACTCAGACGTAACTTGCCCATCGGTCCCTCGGAAACGGCACCAGTGTGACATTTCTATCTGGGACATGATGTGACATTTCTAAATTGGTCTGACAGAAATGAGTGGAGCGAGTCATCGCCGCTTGAAGTGCGTGGAATTGATTGTTGGTCATTGATCATGGGAGGAAAGCGAATGATCAACGAATAAAGAACCTCATTCCTTGACCATTATTGGCGGTTTGCCTCGCCTTCACCCCGCGCTATTCCCAATGCTCTCGGCTAATTGCATGGAGAGAATTTGAGCATCAACCGTACCGGGTTGCAGCCTCAGACCGCTTCCGCCAATTCGATCTCGACGTATTCGCATCCCGCAGCCGGAGCCGGAATCGGTTCTCCGTGCAGACGCATTCCTTCCAAATGAAACTCGATGGCCTCGCGAATCAGTCGCATCGTTTCTTGCCGAGTCTCACCGGCCGCCACGCAGCCCAACAGATCGGGAACGTGAGCGCTATATCCCGTCTTGGTCTTCTCAATCAGGATGGCATATCGCAATGGTTTTCGCTTCATAACAACCCCGTCTGTCGTAAAACGCTACGTTCCGTCTTTTTGTCCAAATCCAGTGACGGTTTTCCTGCGATTGTCACAGTGCCCGGCTTGCTCGGATGATGGTACTGGCGATGACTTCCCGTCTGTCGGACCAGAACCCAGCCGTCATTCTCGACAAGTCGGATTATCTCGCGCACCGTCATTGTCATCGTACATCAGACGTCTCTTATTGAGGATACCGTTTGGCGGACCACTCAGATGTAGACCGCCGACTCAAGCGGGTTTTGAAATTCGCGGCGGCGACAGCCACTTCACAATTTGATCTTGCGCGGCGTAGATCGCAACGGCCGAAATCAAGATAGCGGCGGTCCACAACAAGGCATCGAGTCTCCAGCACGGCGTGACTCGGCGATCCGTGCGGCGATAGCGAAAGTAGACGGTCACCCCGCTGATGATCGGTAGCATCAGTCCTTGAGCGAATCCGCCGACGATCACCATCTGCTTCGGGTCTCGGAATGCGAAGAACAAGACCAAGGCGATGACTGGGATGAGCATTGAGAATTTGTGAATCACGTTCGCTCGCTGCACGGGCATCGTGTATTTGACCGCGCCCGACAAGCTCAGGAAGTCGGCCAGCAGGCGAGCGTTGCCGGCGCTGGAGATGTACAGCGTCTTGAACAGCACGGTTCCCGCGCCGATCAGAAACACAATGATCGTCCAATTTCCGAACGTGTCCTTGAACATGTGCGAGAGCGTTTCGATCATCGCCGCCCCTTTCGGGTCGAGCTTCTGCGGATGCAGCACTGTCGCTCCCATGAAGTAGAACGCCAGCGTCGAGATTGTGAAGACGATCATGCTCACCCACGCATCCAGGTGCATGACGCGAATCCAGCCGCGAGCCCGTCGTGCCCATGCCTCAGTCGGTTCGCAGCGGCCGACGTAGCGGGCGTAACCTTTTTCCAGGCACCAATACGGATAATAGAAGAGTTCGGAGGCTCCGACGCCCGTGATGCCGAATGCTCCGAACGCCGCCGTGATTCCCGCGGCCGGAACCATGAACGTCAGCCCTTGGGCGACTTCCGCCCAGGGGATTGGATACTTCGTTGCCGGCAGTAGACAGGTCGCCGTCAAGGTGATGCACGTCAGGCCAACGACCAGCACCGTCGTGACGAGTTCGATCCGCCGATAGCTGCCGCTCCACAGCAAGAGCATGGCCGTCAGGCAGGTAAGCACGGCCCAGGGAGATTCCGGCCGCGCGTAAATTGAGCCAGCCACCCACGGCAAAACGCTGCTCAACGATCCCGCAACGCTCTTGGACACGCCGGGAAACGCAAGATTCAATGACTGCCCCACGGTGCCGGTCATCGCACCGAGCTGAAAGATCGTCAGCAGCATCATCGTCAGCCAGCACCACAGAATCCAATGAGCTCCCAGTCGCAGGCCGGGAAGTTCGTTGATCGCTCCCAGCGTCGGCTTGCCCGATGAGATCGCGTAACGTCCCAGTTCAGTCTGCACGAAGACCTTGATGATGCAGCTAAAAATAATCAGCCACAAGAAGGCGAATCCATAATTCGCACCCAGCGAGGTCGTCAGCAGCAACTCGCCCGATCCCACAATCGAGCCCGCCAAGATGATTCCCGGCCCGATCTTCTTGAGCGCGGCCCACAATGAAACGGGAGGTTCCTGAATCGCATCCGCAGGCAAGGCATACGGATCGTACTCGGCGGCAGCATCGGTCATCGGCGGTCCTTTCGTGGCGAGAGTATTCTCGCGGAAGCATGTTCCAAGCTTGGCCGGGTAAAGCAAGTGTGTCGCACGGCAACCCGAAGCTCCGTGTGCTTGTCGTTTGCGTGCAATGGCTCAAATATCCGACGAACGCGAACCACAAGCACACGGATAGGAAGCCCACACGGATGAAAAGCAGAGCGGTTTGCGTTCGATCAGTCGTTGCTGCACTGACTCTGTGACAAATACAACAATTCATCGAAATCTCGATCGGTCGAGTCATACTGATCCACGAATACGCAACTTCAAAACTGACGCTTCGGGTTAGTGCGTGTTCCCCTCTCGAAAAAACTCTGCTTCAATCGTTTGGCCGAGTTCGCCTATAGTACCGGCACGCTCGGGGAAGCTTTCACGTCTTCACACAGAGTCATTCGATGAAAACACGTTTTTTCGCGGGAATTCTACTCACGGCGGCGCTGGCCTCGTCGATCCCTGCGGCGCAACCACAGGTGCCGATCGCCCTCGTAGCCTTCCAGGATTCGGTCGATCCGATCGATGCGATCTCCAGCCCTGGCACGTCTGAAAAGGCCCAGTCGAAATCGACTGAGTCCAAAACTGCTACTCCCATTAAAACGGCTCGGCCTGGCGACGTGACTCAAGGCGCGTTGACTCTCGGTTGGGCGCAACTGCGAGAACTGTTTTGGGGGCTGAGCGGCGTTCCGATGTGGGCACTCGTGGGGTGTTCCATTCTGACCGTGACCTTTGCCTTGGAACGGGTTATCGCCCTGCAAACTCGCCGCGTGACACCGCGAGCGTTCGTCACGCGCTTTTTGGATCAGCTTCGCGAGGCCGAATTGGATCGTTCCAAGGTCCAGCAACTTCAAGAGATCTGCCGCCAGAACGGTAGCCCGATCGCTCGACTGTTTTCGATCGTCGTCGATAACCACGGTCGGCCGGCTTTCGAAATCCGGGTCACTGTCAGCGATTTTGCCGAGTCGGAGTTGTTTCACTTGCGCAAACACATTCGAGCGATCAGCGGTTTGGCCATGATGGCTCCGTTGTTGGGACTTTTCGGCACTGTGCTGGGAATGATCAATGCCTTTCATGCGCTGTCACAACAATCGGGTTCGGGCAAGACGGAACTGTTGGCCTCGGGCATCAGTCTGGCGCTGGTCGCGACCGCTAGCGGCTTGGCCGTCGCTGTTGTGGCCTCGACGGCGTACTACTATTTGCTGGGCCGCGTCGATCACATGATTCAAGAAATGGACACGCTCACGAATCGGGCGGTGTCGTTGGTGGCCAGCGATGGCCGTGCGCGCGAGACCGAGAAGAAACCACGCCGGCCCATCATCCCGGCCAGCGAACAAAAATCCGCCTGACAGTATTATGGCCTCTCTGGTAGCCGCGTTTCGCCAGAACGCG
>JAYVSP010000858.1:0-10942 GCA_043775215.1 Planctomyces sp.
CCGTGGCTTCAAACTGGCCTCCCCGGAACACCGGAAGAGCCATCACCAATTTATTTCTGCACGAGATCTTACTTTTGGTTGCGGCTCTGCCGGGCCAAGGTCCATACCCACGGTGGCGCGTCTTAATTCTTGGTGGCTTACGCACTCCTGTCCACCATCCGACGCGCTGCCGTGTGGATCTGCCTGCCGACCTGAGTTCGCCTCTTCGTGAGGTGTCTCGGTCTGGTTTCGGCCGCTATATTCTGCACGCGTCCAGGCCGTACTCGTAGCTTAGGCGGCTCGCCTGAGATGCTTCGCCATGAGCGACGCAACTGCGGCAGGCTGACTGCACCACGAAAAACGCGAAGCCCAACAAGAAGCTGCAGCGAGAACCGAGATGTCTTCTTCCGATTCCCGTGTGCTGGTCCGATCCGTGACGCTCGCCGATTTGCCGGCGATTGCAGAGTTCATTGAGCCGTTTGTCATCGAAGGCAAGTTACTGCCGCGAACAACTCAAGAACTGTCGGACTTGCTGGAGCATGGCTTCATTGCCGAGTCGGAGGGGCAAATTGTGGGCTTCGCCGCGCTGGAGGTTTATTCGCCGAAGATGTGCGAAATCCGCAGTTTGGCGGTGTCACCGCAGTTCCGTAGCCTGGGAATCGGCCGGCAGCTTGTCGAACACTGTGTCCAGAGGGCTCGCGATCGCCGAGTGCTGGAAGTCATGGCCATCACATCGAACGAAGAGTTCTTCAAGCAATGCGGTTTTGACTTCACGCTGCCCGGCGAAAAGAAAGCATTGTTCCTTCTAACTCGCGATCTTTGATTATTCCAGTTAGGACCGGCGCATCAATAACTGTCGTAGCCGAAGTCGCCAGACTTCGGATGTGAACTCTGGCGAGTTCAGCTACTCGCGATCTTTGATCATTCCAGTTAGTCGTCGCGCGAAGGACAGCAGGCACACTGCTGGCAGAATCGGCCGGTCTGAGCGCCCATTAGACTCCATTCGTTCTGGCCCAGCGGTTTCAGAACCGGCTCTCCTGGCGCGATGGCCGCGAGGTCTTGTCGCCATCCGTGTGGGACATTTTGTTCGAGAATATTTCAGGAACGCAGCCCCACACGGATATGCGGCCCACACGGATGGGAACAAACCACGTCTCTCATCAAAGAATCTCCCGCTCCGAAAGTCCCACAGATTTTCCACCTACTTTTCTGACGCAGGCAAGACGGACAGAGCAAACCAACAACTTGAGTATCCTCATCGGACACGGGCTATCGAAAAAATCCGAATTGTTTGCCAAGTCTTCGTCATAGGTGCCTTTGTCACACGCGGCACTTGACCCATTCTTTCTGTATCGAGTCGGGTCGGCAGAACCGCTTCCGTGGTTCTTTTGCTAACAACCGGCCGATAGCAACCTTGGCTTTTGCAACCGTAATTTTCGCTCGCAGCCTTCCGCCGTTTCGGACGGACCGGCACGTGCCGTCACGCGGGATGTGAAAGCCATTTGCAGGCTTGGTCAGTGCAGCAGACATCCTTCGCAGGATGAACCGCCGCCGCTCATGTTAGTCCGACCGGATGATCTGACTTCGTGAGTCATCATCTCCGCGTGCGCTGAGAACAGGGAGGATTCATGCTGTTTCCATTTCGTCCGGAAATTCAACTTCATGATGGTGATTCCTGCCGCGATTCTGGGGCGCGTTTGGTCGTGATGATGCCAGCATTGAACGAAGCCTTGACGGTCGGGGATATGGTTCGCCGTATTCCGCGAACAATTCCCGGAATCCACCAGGTGCAGGTCATCGTCGTTGATGACGGCTCGACTGATGACACGGGGCGTCTCGCACGTGAAGCGGGTGCCGAAGTCGTGCGTCACAGCGAAAACATGGGATTGGGCCGGAGTTTTGCCGACGGACTTGATGCATCGTTGCGGCGTGGCGCGTCGATCATCGTGACCATGGACAGCGACGGCCAGTTCACGCCCGAGGATATCCCAGCGCTCATCGCCCCGATTTTGAATGGCAACGCGGACTTCGTCACCTGTACCCGATTCGGCGATCCAGAACTCGTGCCGAAGATGCGCACGATTAATCTCTGGGGCAATCGCATGATGTGTCACCTCGTCAACAGGTTGTCGAATGGACGGCAGCGGTTCAGCGATGTTTCGTGTGGCTTCCGGGCATTCACTCGCGAGACGGCTCTGCAGTTGACATTGTTTGGCCACGTGATCGACCAAGAATTGTTCATCGATTTGGTCAAGAAGGGCATTCGCATCAAAGAAGTCCCGCTCCGAGTCCGCGGAGTGCGCGAATTCGGCGAAAGCCGTGTGGCTCACAATCTCTGGGAGTTTGGCCTTCGCACCGCAATGACGTTGTTGCGGGCCGCTCGCGACACCCGTCCGTTGAAATTCTTTGGAACGCTGTCGGCGGCCTTTGCAGGGCTGGGAGTATTGCAAGGTGCATTCATTGTTATTTGGTGGCTCGCCACAGGTGGAACAAAGCCATATCAGGCAATGTTGATCGGGGCGACGTTGTTTTCGGTTCTCGGTTTGTTGCTGTTTGTGTTCGCTCTCATCGCGGACATGCTGGGTCGCATGCGGCAAATCGAAGAGGAAATTCTCACCTGGGTTCGCTCGGAACGCTTTGCCAATGAAGCGTTGACGAATCAACAACCGACAGCCTTCGACACGAAAGAAGCAGCCTGACCATGGATCGGTCCTATTCAACAGTTTTGGCACCTGGCAATGCGGAGCGCGATCATCGAACTGGCTCTTTTCCTCAGCCACATTTCACGACGACGGCACGGTCGTCCGCTGCGGAATGCCAGTCGCGCGTTGGCGATCCGACGCTGTTGCTGAGCTGTTATTTTCTGCGCACGATCGCGTTGGAAGGTGTCGGGACTTTCTTGTCCGGCCTCGCCGGTGCAATGAGCGGCGCCGGATGGCACGTGCAGCTTCTTTCTCCCGGTGGACCGATTGTTGACCGACGGCGAATTGACGAACGCACCTACCGACCGGGCACGCTCGGAATGATCCGCTATGCATCGAGCTTGCGGGAATTGTCTCAAGTCGCGGACGTGGTTTTGGCCATTGATGACAACCCCAATATGGGGAGCTTAGCTGGCGTGTCGCGTTGTCCCCAACGAACGTTTTCGTACTTCAACACGCCGCTGGAATCCTTGGCGACATTGGCCGAGATGGGCTGGAGCCGACAGGCTTTCGCTCACACGCTGGCGAAGCATCCGTGGTTCAGCCGGAGAAAGGATTGGTCTCAGCGGCGGTGCATCGTGGCGAGCCGATATCAGGCGGACCAACTTCAAGAACTCGGAGCCGCGGAGATTCATGTACTTCCAGGCGGTGGATTGAGTTCCGCTGGTTCAGTTCTCTCGCGTGCTGAAGCCCGCCGTCAAATGGGATGGGACGATCGCCCGGTGGTGGGATACTTGGGACATTATTCTCCTGCCAAGGGTGTTCCCGTTTTGATCGACGCCTTCACACGCGGCACTGGTCCGGCCGTGTTGGCTCTGGCATACAGCGGAAAGGGACGATTGCCTCGGAAGGCAGACTACCAATTGGCAACGTTGCGGCAAGCTGGTCGAGTCCGCGAATTGGGCATCGTCAATCCGGTTCATTTTCTGGCTGCCTGCGATGTTGTGGTGCTGCCCTTTGTGACCAGCAGTATCCATCACTTGCCGCTGGTCATGCTGGAAAGTTTTGCGGCCGGGACGCCGGTCATCGTCAGTCGAGTCGGCGGCGTCGCCGAGATGATCACTCCCGGCATGCATGGCGATGTGGTGGCTCCTCGCGATCCGCAGGTATTGGCTGACGCGATGCAACGGCATTTGGCGGATCAAGATGCCTGTCACGCGATGGGCCGCCACGCGCGACGGTTGTTCGAGAACGAATTGTCCAATGAGGTCTTTTGTGCTCGGTTGTCCGACATCATCCGAAAGGAACGGGCGTGAATCACGTCAATCACAGCTTCGCCATTCATGATCTGCTCACGATGCGCATCCGCGACACGATCGGGTTGTCGGACAGGGCGTTCATGCGCCCAATGCGAGGCTACATCCACTACGCGATGACGCCCTCCACAGATTTTGAACCTGACATCGATATCGACATCGCGCCGTTCGAGTACCAGAACGCCGACTTCGCGCTGGTCGATCGCCGATTCCGGGTCGCTCCGGATTATTTCGCCTGCGAGGACACCTTCAAGATTCTGTGGTGGAAGCTGGAGATGACGGGCTTCGAACAAGGTCGAGTCGGAATGCGGATCGACCGCAATGCATTCGGAACAGCGGCCATCGGCAGCCGTCTGATTGATTGCCTGGTGCGGTATGAGTTGGCACGCCGCGGTGCTCCGGCGATTCACTGCTGTGGTGTGGTGAATGATCAGGGTGCCTACCTCTTGAGCGGACGCAGCGGCGTCGGCAAGAGCACGTTGGCCATGCGTCTGCTCAATGATGGCTACCAACTTCTCGGCGACAATTGGGTCTTGGTGAGTAAGGGTGAAGCGCTCAGCTTTCATTTGCCGGTCAACGTGCATGACTACAACGTCGCTCCGCAGATGTATGCGCGGATGTCGAAGGAGTTGCGTCTGAAAATGTGGGCGCTGACGGTGGCTCGCAACATTTCCGGCGGGTTCCTGAAGAAGGCGACCTCAGTGGTCCTGCGCGACACGTTCCCGGAATATGTGGCGGAACGAGCACCTTTGCGAAAAATTCTGACCTTCAGTCAAGGCAGCGAACTGCACATCGCGCCGCTGGATCGAAACATCGCGCTCCAAAGATTGGTCGTGAACGATCTGATGGATCGCGAGGCGTTTCACCGCTACATGCTGGCGTATGCCACGGTCTTTCCCGACGGTCCGTTTGGCCGCCACTGGGAGCAGCTTGGTGAGATTCTCAACCAAGCGATTCCGGAGACAGTCTCGTTTCTGGACGTGGTTGTCCCGAAAAAAATCACACCAGACATCGTTTCCGAAATTCGGTCAGTCTTGGAGTCATAATGTCTGCTACTCGCCAATTCGATTACGACGTTCATGGGCTAGCGCGTATCCGCTTAGAGATCGCCGGGTGCCGCGCGTTGCGCGGGCGGCTGATCGACAGCAAGTTCGCCAGCTTTCGCCAAGAGTTTCTGGGTGAACCGGACATCGAAATGCGGATCGGGCCATTCACTCCGATGACGCGGCCGGAGGCGCGAGTGATCGATAAGGATTTCGTCTGTGCTCGGGATTCGGTGTTGTTTCTCGGAGATCGCGGAGGTTGCGGAGCGACGGAGATTTCCGGCTTCTCGACTGGGAAGGTCTTGATCCGTCATCAGCCGTATGGCGAGTCACTGCGGGGCGAGATGATGTCCGGCCTGCGCGGTGTCAACATGTATCTCGAACCGATGCTGCAACACTTCTTGCAGACGAGGCCGACGCCAACATGGCTCCTGCATGGCGGCGCGGTCGCTCGCGACGGCCAAGCGTTGCTGATCGTCGGGTCCAACGGGACTTTCAAGACGCATTTGATTTTGGAACTCTGCCGCCGTCACGGTTTCGATTTTCTGGGCGATGACCTGGTGCTGTTGCAACGCGGCCGAGTTCTGAATTTCGTCGAGCACCCGGCAGTGCTCGCGGAGCGGACGCAAGCGGTGACTCGCGGGTTAGCACCGCAGACGTCGTCAATCGGGCTCGCGCGGCATTTCCTGTTCGGTGCCGAATTGACGACGTTGCCTCGCATTGTCTCACAAGCCACTCCTGCGATGTGGTTGGTTTTGGAACGATCCCAATTAGTGGAGCGATCACACATCAGCTCCATCCCCGCGTCGCTGGCGTGGAAAAAAGCACAAGCAATCCAGCGATTGGAACTGGTCCGCAACCAGCGACGTCACCGGCAAGTGGCGAACATTTCTCGACTGGTGGCCGCTCACGAGTACGCATTTCCCGGCGGTGGGCTGTTCGGACCGCTGTTGGGTTCTACGCCCAGCCTGCCCGCTTGGGCTGAACTGCCCGCGGCGGGATGCCAAATCCCGCCCGGATATGACGGCCACCTTGCGGAGCGAGTCGTCACCGCCTGGCAACAATCGTGGGAGCAGCCATGCGTCAGCGCTGCCTGAATCTGTGCATCGCTGTGGGAACAATCGCCGTGCTGGCCTATTTCGGCCGGAAATATTTCGGCGAGTTACCTCGGCTACGTGAGGCCTCGATCCCCGCGCTCGTGGGAGTTCTGCTGCTTTATCTGTTGATGCGATTCGTTCACAGCGAAGTCGTCCGGCTGACGCTTGCACGCCTGGGCCATCATGTGGGTCGCTACGAAACGTTTATGCTCAACATGCTGATGAGCTACACGAACTTGTTGATCCCGCGAGCCGGTCTGGGTGCGCCGGCCTTGTATTTGAATCTGAAGTACCGCGTCAGCTACTTGGATTACTTGTCGGTGGTCATCGTCAATGTGGTGTTGCAGTTGCTGTGCGGCGGCGTTTCGGGCCTTGCGTGTTTGACGGGGATCTGGGTCTGGCGTGGAATTCCCGTGGACCGCGCGGTGGGTGGCTTATTCCTGGTGACGATGATCTTCGGACTGGTTGCGGCGACGGTGCGGTTCGCTCCACCGGAGTCGTGGCAAGGCCGCTTCGCCCGTTTTGTGCGGCGTTTGAATGACTCGTGGCGGTTACTTCGAGTCGATCGCTCCGTGATCGCGCAAACTTTGGCGCTGCAGTTCCTGATCCTGCTACTGCGTGCGGCGCGGCTGCAACTAGCGTTTCTGTCGCTGGGTGAGCCAGTCCATTTTGGAGGCTCATTCATTGCGTCGCTGCTGGCCGATTTCACGTTGCTCGTCAGCATCACTCCGTCGGCGATGGGTCTGCGCGAATGGGCGATCATCTACGGTTCCGACCTGCTGGGGACGGCGCCATCAGTCGCATTGTCGGCCGCGATTTTGGATCGTGTGGTGTGGACCATCGGTGTGATTGTCGTCGCACAAATTGGGATGTGGCAGTTACTTCTGCCGGCATACCAAAAAACTGGCATCCAAGAAAAATCGTGAGAGCCCCGGTGGAAGCCTCGAACAGCAGTGCTGAACTTGATGAGATACCGTCCGGTGCCATTGCACCATGGTTAGTGGTCACTCCGCGTTTGCGGTGGATCATTCTGAGCATTATTGCTGTGTTGTACTTGGGCAGCATTAGCCCTCATTGGTACATCACCAATGACAGCGCCTTGTATTTGTTGTTGAGCGAAAGCTTGGCACACGGCGACGGCTACTCGTTGTGGGGCCACCCGCACGTGCATGCTCCGCCTCTGTTTCCAGTCTGGCTCGCCATGCTGATGCGACTGGGTTTGGGGGACATGATCTGGCTCAACATCGGCATGATCTTGATCGCGCTGGCGGGATTCTGGTCGATTGAGCGGCTTGTCCGAGAACAAGCCTCGCCGGAGTTGGCGCTCATCGTCGTGACTGTCTTTGGCTTCTGTATCGAGACGCTACTGCTGAGCATGTCGCAACTCAGTGACATTCCTTTCATGACCTTGATCTGTTTCGGACTGTGGAATTTCCACCGGGGCTTGCGCGGTGAAACAGGACGCCTGGAGATTGGAACGCTGTGCCTCGCCGCCAGTTGTTGGATGCGGATCGTCGGGATTCCGCTAGCTCTTTCGGCAGCGGTGGGATTGTTGCTGCAACGGCGCGAGGTCTCCGCACGCCGAGTCTGGGCGAATGCAATTTCACTGGGCGTTGTGGTCGGAGTGACACTGGGGTTGTTCGCCGTTTGGCATCGTACCCACCAAGGACCGCTGCCGGCCGCGAGTTATGCACATCATTTGGAAACACTATCTCACCGATCGTGGGGAGCCTGGTTGTTGCAGCCACTTCAGAATGTTCATGAAACGGGATCGCAGTATTCGCGATTGTTGATCGGCCAGGAACTGCCGGCCTGGGTGGCATCGCTGGTGTTCACAGTGCCGACACTGGTGGGAATGTGGTGTTTCGCGCGTCGTCGCGAGTGGCTTGGACTGATCACAACCGTGGGATATCTCGCATCAATTCTGTGTCTGCGGCCTATTCTGGCACGCTATCTCTTGCCGGTCGGTCCATTTCTGGTGCTGTATTTCTTGGAGGGAATTCGGACTCTCAACGAACGAGTCTGGAAAGCGCGCGGACGCGGGTCACTGGTGATGCTGGGATGTGCTCTGATCCTGGTGGCGGTGAACCTGCCGAGAGATCTACGAACAGTCTACCGATTGCATCACCCACGGTTCATCGAGTTGGAAGGTAAGTCTTGGCCCGGACTGATAGAGACAGCCGAGTTCTTGCGGAAGCACGTTCAGCCTGGCGAGACATTTCTGAGCGCCGCCGATGCCCGAAAGCTCGCCTACCTCAGCCACAAGCCACACTTGGAACTGTCCAAAGAATGGCTGAGGCAATCGCTCCCAGCGGAGCAGATTCGGCTCTTGCTTGATCAGCAGTCCGTCCGTTATTTGGTCTTCCCCAAGGATCGGGAAAAGTGGCCGTTCTTCGCGCCTCTCCGTGACATGACTGAAGAAGTACAGAGCGAATGGCAGTCGGTGTTCGACAATTCCCAGTTCCGTGTTTTTCGCCGGATTGACCAGTCTGCTACTTTCGAGTGATCCGTCCTTCATAGCCGGCCGCCGTGTAGGCGCTGACTGCGCGAGCAAACGCGGCGTCTTTCGCGTTGACTAGCGTGACGTGCCGCGGTGCCAGCAAGCCCAACGCATCGGGCACGTCGAGCACCTTCATCACGCCCAGAAAGTGCGGGCCGTCGCGATGAGTGCTCGGTGGATCGACGAGCGTGACTTCGGCGATGCAGGTCTCGAACAGCGCGGCGTATGTGCCGAGGACTCCCGCTTGTCCTTTGCCGAGCACCCCGACGGACAGCTCGTTTCCTTCAGCTTCGTGCAGCCAGCGAGCGGTCGCTTGCACATCCCAGACTCGGCCGGCATCGACCGTGCGGCCGAGCAATGCGTGTGCTCGCTCGACGTAGTTCGGCGGGTTCTTGCGCGTCCACGCCGAGAACTCTCCGCTGCCGCGCGGACTGAGCACCGTCACCGGCTGACCTTCGGGAAGAACTCCCTTCGTCCACGCCGGCAACTTGCCTTCCGGCTCATCCGCGTTAAGCACGACCAGCCACAATCGTTTCGGCTTATCCTCGACTTGGCGAGCGGAGGACGTCAGTCCTACGAGTTGCGTTGAAGCCTCACGCTTAAGTTTAGAGTTTGTGGCACCGTCACTCGGAGGATTGACGTCCCCCGCTCGCGGAAACTGTGCTGCCACTACAAACACTTCCGAATCGGTTCGCAAAATCACTCGTCCGTCGGGAAGTTCTTCGCGAACCTCGGCCGCGGGGATTTCATCCGGCCAATCGCGGAAGATGCGATTCAGCAACTCACCGCGCAGCCGTTTCGACCACGCGGAGTATTCGTCCTTATTCTTCGGAGTCGTCGGCTTTGCGAGGTCCACGAACGACTCGTCGATCTTCGCATTGAGGCTGTCTTTCGGCAGGTCGCTGTCTTCCGGAAAAACGCGAAGCTCTTTCCCCGCGAACGGCGGTAGCGGCGGTTCCGCGACTTCAGAGTTGTCTTCTTTGAGATGCTTGCCGATCCAGCGATAGGCCATCAGCCGCAGTTCCACTTTGTCGTCGTGACCACCCGGAGTGACGCCGATATCGAATAAATCTCCCGGCCTCTTCTCGTACCAGTTGTAGAGCTTCGCCAGCCGAGCACGAATGCGTTCGTTGCCGGGCATGGGGAAGATCGTGTCATAGCCTGAGTTCTCAAACAGCATCGGCCGCGGAGCGATCAGAGCCGCGATCGTCGTCCACTCCCAACGATAATTGTTGTACAGAAACATGCAGTCGCAATGCCCGTTACAGACCTTGTCGGTGACATAGCTTTGCAGATCGCTCATGCCGCTGACCGGCACGCAGACTTTGACTCGCTCGTCCGCCGCGCTGATCCAAAACGTCGCCGCCCCGCCGCCGCTGATCCCCGTGACTGCAATCCGCTCGGAATCGACCTCTGGCCGCGACACGAGATAGTCGATCGCGCGCACGCCGTTCCAGCACTCGACCCCGGCCGACGTGTAGCCATACGAATGCCACCACCAGTGATCGCGGTTGTACGTCCCATGATGAATACCGGCGACCTCGCCTAATTGCAGAGTGTCGATGATCAGGCAAACGTACCCGTGCGTCGCCAACCACATTCCATGCTGCTGAAATGCTGTCTTGTTGCCATCGCGCCCTTTGCCCGAATGCCCGCAGACGTAAAGCACAGCAGGCAGTTTCCCGTGGGACAGGTTTCCAACCTGCCCGTCCTTTTTCTTCTCTTGGCCGGGCAGGTTTCCAACCTGCCCCACGTTCCTCGGCAGATACAAATTTCCGGTGACATATAGCCCCGGCTTCGATTGGAAATGCACGTTCTCGACGGTGAAATTCTCGCGAGCGACCGTCCCCGTGACCTGCGCTTTCAGGGGAGTCCGCTCCGGCACCGGCCACAGGCCGAGCATGTCGAAATACTGTCGCTTCAACTCCGCACGCCCAGCCTCCCACTGCTCCCGCGATTCGGCATTCGCCAGCGCACTCTGGCTGAGCAACCGCGTCTCTCCCGCCAGATATTTCTCGATGGCTTCATCGCCAGGACGCGGCTCGGCGGCCAATAACAGCGACTGAACAGCGACTATCGCCGCAAGACTCCACAGGGCGAGATTAAGTCTTTTGAGCATCGCAGAGACTCCAGTGATAAGGATCGCAAACGCAAATCAGTCAAAAGCCCAACGCATCACAGTCGAATGGGGCAGACGATCTGCTAAGGGCCGTTCGAGAAACAATTGCCCCATTGTCGAACGGTCTTTAACTTAGCTCCGGAGCGACAACAACTGTTCGATTTTTCGGGGATTGACGATTGATGAACAAGGATTGTTGATTGTTGATGTTGAAGCATCTGGGTTCCAGGCATCTTCGTCTTCTTT
>JAYVSP010000859.1:0-3041 GCA_043775215.1 Planctomyces sp.
TCGGAGTATTCGTTTAACCGCTACGCCAACGGCGTGCGCGCGACGTAAGTCGTGATTCCACGTCGCGCCCACGCCGATGGCGTTGGGGTTAAACAAGTACCCGAATTCCCGAGGCGAACGGGGAGCCACAAGGCATTAATCCACCGACACAGGGTTGGTGGGGATTCATGGTAGGGTGCGGAGCCATCACGGATGAGGCTCATTCCCCGATGCGTGATTTGCGGCAGTCTGGCCGGCGCAGCGGCGCTGGCCGGTTGTGCCACCCGAGGCAATGTCGAATTGCTCGAGGCCCATCTGCGTCAGCAAGAAGACGATCTTCGATCGCTGCACACGCAGGTGGAGCGGACTCAAGCGGAACTCGTCGCCGCCCGGCGCCTGAATGAATCACTGAACCAGCGACTCGTCCAACACGCCGGTCATGACGCGGTGCTCAACGTCAGTGAGCAGCACTTTCGCGTCACGGGGTTGAAGATCAATTCGCTGTTGACCGGTGGCTTCAATCGCGATGAGCAGCCTGGCGATGATCAAATCACACTGGTCTTCGCGACTCACGATGATCGCAATCAACCGATCGAGTTGCCGGGGTCTGTCGACTGCGAACTCGTGGACCCGTCACGACCGGAAGGGCAGCAGCAAATCGGTCGCTGGTCGTTTGACGCCAGCGAGACACGCGCGGCTTGGGTGAAGGTCTTGGGAAGTTCGGGCTACCGTTTCGAGCTGCGCTGGAAAACGCCACCGCCGTCGAGTGACCTCGAACTTCGAGTTCATTTCCGCTCGGAGCACGGTGACCACTTTGAAGGGATTTCTCCGGTGAAGATCACATTGCCAGGAACATTAGGGTCGGCGCATCAATAACTGTCGTAGCCGAAGTCGCCAGACTTCGGTCCGAACTCTGGCGAGTTCGGCTACGTCAGACAGCTAATCACTCTTTCGGACGCTGTGCCGAGCGGTGTGGTTCGTGATGAGTATGGCCTGCGATATCTTGCCGAAAGTGGCCTGACATGCCGGACAGCAGCGGAGCACATTCCGGGCTCTGGCCGCTGCGGTTGATTCGCGCCCATCGCAACGACTTGATTGGGCCTTCACTTCCAAAGGCATCTTCAGGAAAGGATGCCAGGACCGAACGCAAGATCGGCAGGGTCGGATCTTTGGTGCTGACAGACGATCCGACTTCACCGGGAAAGGCGGATCGCAAGCCGGCCATCAGAAAACTCCAACCCGGTTGCGATGTCGCTTGGAAGCGGGCGTTCGACTGATCGGCGCCAAAGTCGTGAGCACGGCGTTTGTCAAATGCGAAATCTGCCAACTCTTCACCGTACCGAGCCACCAGCGGCCCGACTAACACGTCGGTCCAGCGTTCGACTCGCCGTCGAGTCCGGTCCAATTCGGCCAGCCGCTCGACGGGAAACACTTTCGAATTCACAAGGAGTCGCAACACACTGACTCGGCATTGTTGGTGCGCAGCCAGCACGCTGCGAGCAATCGGTTTTGCGTGCCGCGTCCCTTGCCGTAGATCGCGAGCGGTCAAAACGGCACCCCACACCCGAGTCAGCATTTCTGAAACAAGCACGTCGCCTGCCGCCGCAAGTAATAATCGGCCGGCCACCGGATCCGCATGGTTGGCGGTCTCTTCGATCGTCTTTCGCCAGCGGCGCAAGAAGCCTTGGCTGTGCTGCCAATAGACCCACAAGAGGCTATCGGCAATTGGCGTTGGCCCCTCGATCACCAAGGAAGCCTGAGCCGCAACCAATGCCGTAAATTCGGCGAGCAATCTTTGATTCACTGTCATGGCCCCGCTGTTAAAGAGCAAAAACTGACGATGTTTCGCGGAGCAAGCTAGGGGATCAGCGTCTCAACAATGGTCCGCGAGGACATCGCCATTCCAGGGTGATGAAGCAAAGCAAATGCCGCGCAGAAAACTCTGCTCGAAAGTTTCGCACAGCGGCAATATCACGGCAGTTTCGCGGAGAACTCTCACCAGTCAGCCTGCGCGGACGACTCAGACACGTTGCCGATTGGCATCATGTGGCGAGGATGCGACGGGCTCGCCTGAGGTCGCGCGTCGAATTCGTGGTCGCGGAAGAGGTTGCGAAATGAGAGGACACGGATGACACGGAAAACACCGAGGAAGGCGGATAGGATCTGCGTCATTCGGCACGATCTGGGTCATCGGTATTTTTTTCTGATCGACGTGCCTCGCAGAACTGCCAGCCAATGTTCTCTGTCGCCGACGTGCGGCACATCAATGAATGCCTGCGCCGACAATTCCCCGTCGCTCGCGGCAAGATCGGCCTTGCGCCGGAACCGCAGTTCGCCGTCGATCGGCACGCTCGAACGATCGCGAACGGTTGACGCCGCGACCAATCGAATCTCGTGCGCACGTAGAATCGGCGACTGATTCAAGAGTTCTTCCAACTGAAACTGATGCAGCACCGGTGCGACCGAAATGGTCGCTCCCTCCGGCACGGCGGACACGACCTGCCGGAGGAAAGTTCGCGTGAGACTGTCGCCCCAATAAGTCCGCTCAAAGCCCAATCGTTCCGCGCCACGCGAGCCACCAACCAGCAAGTTGTAGTAACTCAATTGGCATGGATGCGTCGCGAGTAGGCCGACCACTTGAAAGGCCAAAAAGAGACCGGCCATTGTGACTTGAATTCGAGGATTGGCTAACAGGTGCAGCCGCTTGCTGGACGCTTGCCGCTCCATCCAACTCAGCGCGATTGAGGCACCTCGTCCAATGAAGATGGCCCACAGCGGATAAGCGATCAAGAACAATCGCTCGCCGTCGTAAACCGCGACGCCCGGCAGCGCGAACAACACCAGAGGAAGCACTGCCGCCGCAAGTAACAGTTGCTCACGCGGCTGCCACCACGCTCGGCGAGTGCAGGACAACAATCCCCAAAACTTGTCGCCCAAGCTCTTGTGGCCTGAATGGTCTGCCGCAATGCCGCAATGAGCCGATTCGCCTTCGCCCCACAAACCGGACAAAGCCAGGACCTGCAGCCCGATCGGGACCGTAACGGCGAACATCACGAACGGGT
>JAYVSP010000860.1:0-2624 GCA_043775215.1 Planctomyces sp.
GTTCGAGAGTCCCTCGACGTTCCGAACCGGACGCTAGCGCGTTCCGGCTGATAAAACTTGACACACTGTGTTCGACTTTCTTGGATCAAGCAGGCTAGCGCGGGCGTCGCCCGGAAAGTGGCACGACGCCGCGCGTTGTGAATCGCGACGCGGAGAGCTTGTGAATGAATGGAGCCGCGACCGTAAGGGAGCGGTGATATTCAACGACTTACAAACGCTCCCTCACGGTCGCGGCTCGATTCATTCACAGACTCGAAGCGTCATACCACGAATGCTACTTGTGTTGGATGCGGTAGAGTTGCGATTCGGTTCGAATGAACAACGCCTCGCCGGCCACCGCATAGGACGCGAATGTCCGGGGCTCAAGTTCGTTGCGGCTGACTTCGCGAAACTTTGAGCCAGGTTCGACAACGATCGCGTCGCCTTCCTCACTCTGAAAATAGATCTTGCCGTCGGCAAACGTCGGCGAGGCGGAGAACTTGCCCCCCAGCCGCTCCTGCCAGATTTCCTCGCCCGACACTGCGTTCAAGCAGGTGGCAATACCGCCATCGCTCACGACGTACAGGTGCTCGCCCACCAACAGCGGCGACGGCGTGTGCGGCATTTGCTTGGAGACCTTCCACGCCACATGTGTCTCGGTCACGTTGCCTGCTCCATCGGGTTTGATCGCCAGCAGAGTGGGGCTGTCATACCCGCTACTGACAAAAACCAGACCGTGCCCGAACACCGGACGCGGGATGACCGAGTAACCATCGCCGTAATCGACTCGCCAGATTTCGGAACCGTCTTTCGGCCGGTACGCGGCCACGTGAAATGTTCCAGGAGCGACAATCTGCTGCTCTCCATTCACTTCGATCAGCAGCGGTGTGCCGAATGAGAATTTGAAACCCTTGGTGTGCTCGCGAACCGTGCGCCAGCGAATCTTTCCGGTCGCTTTGTCCAGCGCCACGACAAAGTCGATGTTGGCACCGTCGCAAATCACCACCAGCAGGTCATTCACCAAAATGGGGGAGCTGCCGTTGCCGTGACGCGGCTCGTATTTCAGCTCGCGATTCTGCCAGACGATTTCGCCGTCGAGCGTCAAGCAGGCCGTGCCGTGCGTGCCATAATGGACGAACAGATGTTGGCCATCCGAAATCGGCGTCGAACTGGCGTGGCTGTTCTTTCCATGAATCCGACCGGCGGTCTTGCCGTCCTGAAGGAAGACCTCGTTATCCCACACAACCTTACCCGTTGCGGCTTCCAGAGCGATCGCTCGCAAGGATTGGTCGAGGCTGTCATCGCTGGGTGGCACGGCTGTTGTCACGAACACTCGCGCGCCGACGATGATCGGTGAAGACCATCCTTTTCCGGGGATCGCCGTTTTCCAGGCGACGTTCTTCTCGGCCGACCATTCCGTTGGCAGGTTCGATCCGACCGCGTGTCCCTGCCCAGTGGGGCCTCGAAACTCGGCCCAGTCGCCGGCGGATGCGGTTGCAAGCATCCACAAACTGACCACTACCCAACTTTGCATGTGCTTTTGCATGATTATGTCCTTGCGTACCGCACCTCGTGATCGACAAACCTTACCGGAACCGACAAGTTCAGCGTGAGAAGAGCAATTGCAACAGCCCGTTTGTTTAGTTTGCTGGACCTGTCCGTGTTGGCTGGTGCGTCTTGTTCGGCTGTGGAACGCCAGATGGCGCGGCAATCTTCCGCGTAGTTTTGGCTTCTTCATCTTTGAGAAAGGCCGCCAAACCGGCGATTCCACCATGCTCTTTCAACAATCGGCGTCGCGTCGCGTGAAGCTCATCGAGAATTGGATCGGGAGGATCAGTCATCATTGGTTTCAATCCTCGCTTGACCGATCCGTTCTATTTCACCTCGGTGACTTCCAATTTACGAACCCCGCGCGGCGTCGCGAGTTCGACGACTTCACCGACTTTCTTGCCTTGAATCGCTTTTCCGAGCGGGCCGCTGAGCAAGATCTTCATGATGTCGGAGTCGTAGTCTTCCTCACCTGGCCCAACCAGTTCATAGCCTTCCGACTTGCCGTTGCTGAGATCCTTCAGCATGACGACCGATCCGAATCCGGCGATCCCTTTGGGTTGGGTCGATTTGTCGACGATCACGCAGTTGGCCAGCCGCGTTTTCAATTGATTGATCTTGGCCTGCATACGTCCTTGGTTCTCACGCTGGCCGTGGTATTCGGCATTTTCGCGGAGGTCACCTTCGGCACGCGCGTCCGCAATCAACACGGCGAGCTTCGGCATCTCGTCATCTTCGAGTCGCCGGACTTCTTCTCGCAGTTTGTTATAGCCTTCGGCGGAGATCGGCTCGCGTTCCATGGCCGCCGTTCCTTTCGTGGGAGTGTTTCGCTTGCGGCGGCATATGTAGTCCCGCCAGGGAATAAGCAAATGGCAACTACAACAGCCCGGCGGCTCATTCGAGCGGCCGGGCTGTTGGGTGACATAGTAGGCGGTTCGCCGGAATTTCAACAGCCTGAAGATCACCTGGAGACGCCAACGAGGCGCACGACGCACTTTGCCCATGCTGGCTATTGAGTTAGAAGACGTTTGGAGGAAATCGACAGAGTTCGATTTCAGGAGTGGCCGGCGGCCTTCTTCGCCGGGGTCGGGTGTTTG
>JAYVSP010000861.1:0-4945 GCA_043775215.1 Planctomyces sp.
CGCCGGGGGCGTCGCTTGAGATTCCATCAATCCAAACATAGACGAAATGAATTCCTTCGCTATGCTGCGCGCAAATTCCCTCACTTTCCTATTCATCACATGCTGGACTCCTTGCTTATCCTTCTTTTCCAACTCCCCCTCGGCATCCTGTTTGCCGCAGGTTTAGTGGAGTGTTTCGTATTATTTAAAGACCGCCGGGATGCCGAGCCCGCAGTGCTCTGGCTACTCTTTTGCGCCACGGGCGCAGGCCTCCTAGCCGCTGCCGTCCACTGGTTAGTGCGGGGGCAGACGGACTATGCCGTGTGGGTCGGGCTAGCCTCCGCAGCGGCGGCAGTGGGCTTTTGGTTCAAGCGTCAGGCGCGGAATCTGGGCGTGGCTAGTTTGAAAGATCGCTTCTATCCCACAGGCAGCTATGCTGCCGTGAAGCTGCCCGGGCAGACGCTGCACATCCTCGGCTACCGTATTTGTTTAGTCGGTGGCATCCTCCTGACGCTGCTAGGATTGCATTTCGGAAAAGTCTTCCATCCTGCCCCAACGGACGGCCTGGAACCAGCCCCCGTGGCTGCTCCCAGCGTCGCCCCTACTCCTACTCCTACTCCTACTCCTACTCGTTTTTCGATGAACGTGAATAGGAGTAGGAGTAGGAACATAAACTGCCGGAGCGGAATGACGTTGCCGGAGTTGTTGATCTCGATGGTCATTTTGGGGTTGATGTCGGTGGTATTGGCCGGGATGTCGAACGCGGTGAATTCGGCGTGGGCCTACACCAAAGGGGTCGAGGTCACGGAGCTGCAAGCGACCGCGGCGCTGGATCGCATCAAGTTCATGGTGCTTCAAACGGGTGCCTATCGTGTGACGGGACAGCCGCCTCGGCTGGGAATGGGAGTAGTCACTCGAAGTGTGGGGACGACGACAGTTCCCGATGTGCTGGTTCTCTGGACAGGAGGCCGCAATGGCGGGATGTCGGCATTGGGAACGCAGGCTCGACTCCCCGTCGCCAGCGAACTTCTGATTTACACGTGGGATGTCGGCTTGCCCAACCAGTTTTCGGAAGTGGCATTTCCCGGCAGCACGACGAACGTGGATTTCGCCGCCAACAACTTCGGGGACACGATCTCGACACTGCTGGCGTCTTCGGCCGCGGATCGCATTCCGTTGTGCGACCGCTTGCGCGTTTCGGCATTGAGCACCAGCAGCACGTCAACGACAGGGACTTCCTCCGGCGGTTCATCCGGATCGAGCGGCACCATGTACGCCATGACGGGAATGACCATGCCAACATCGCCTACTCCCACAGCGAGCGTGCCCGTATCGACGCAGTCCGTGGGGAATGTCCGTTTTGGAATTTCGTGGGCTCCGACCGATGTGGAATTGGCCGGCGTCACGCCTGGAACGGCGCAGTGGTATCAAGTGAATTGGCCTCAAGGTGTGGTCGGCAGCCGGTCCGGAATGCGGCAAGCGACATTGAGTCTGGAAGTCCAGATCGAACCTGATGGCGTTGCCGCCGGCACCGGAGCGGTGACCGCGATCCCGTTCTTTGATTCGGGGAGCGTGCGCTATGTCTACGAATGAGCGAACCCAAATGAAGGTGACTCCTACTCTTTTCAAATCGAGTAAGAGTAGGAGTAAGAGTAGGAGTAATGCCTTCACGCTGGTGGAGATGCTGATCGTCATCACGGTGATGGGGATCTTGGCATCAGTCGTCATTCCGACATTGAATTCGTCCAGCAGTTTGATCGCGCTGGAGGCGGCGGCGCGGACGTTGGCGGCGGATTTGCGAGTCGCGCGACAATCGGCGGTGCAGTACAACTCAACGTACGCCGTGACGTTCGATCTCGCGGCCAACGCGTACCAGATCAAGTTCACTGGCACCGGCAGTCCACCGACTTTGAGCAATCTGCTGATGCCTGCGGCCACGGACGGTAACAAGATCGACTTCGATCAATGGACCGCGAGTCGCCTGAAGCAGGCGCGAGTTGTGCTGGCGGGCGCCGCCTTGAAGGTCTCGAAACAGTCGGTCACCGATGCGACCTTCGGACCGTCCGGCGGGACCGGCCCAGGCCGAGTCCAGGACACGGTGATCTGGTTGACACAGGGATCGGGAACTGAGCGTTTGGGAGTGTTGCTCACTGTGTCGTGGCTGACGGGAAATGTCACAGTCGGCGATGTGTTTGTGTTTCCATCGACTCAAATTCGACCGAACTTTTGAGGTGTTTGCATGCGGTGTTCGCCGCAGACAATCCGATTCTTCTCTCCCCCCACCGACTTTGTGTCGGTGCCTCGCGGGCTTTTGCACTTTGGGACGGACGACAAAGTCGTGCAAAAAACCGCGCGCCATTTGGGCAAGCCTGGTGGGGAGATGTATCGCGCATCCAGTCGGCGTGGCGTTTCGCTGCCGATGGTGTTGATCGCGGTCAGCATGAGTTTGATGATGACGTATGCAGCGATGAACTCGCAGTCGCGTGGCATGCAGGTGCTTCAGAACGTGAATCGGCAGGAATTGGCTCACCATGCGGCGGAGTCGGGCGCGGCGATCGCTCTGGCAAAAATGCAAGCCTCCGATTGGGCGGGCACGTCTACGCCATTGTCGGGGACGCTGGAAAGTGACTCGTCCGGCACAACCACTTATTCCGTGCAATTCCTGACGATTGACGGCCAGTCAACTCCTTCGGCCTATTCGAGCAGCGGCGGACAAACGAGTTTGGCAACGGGCAGCAACATTTTCAGCACTTCGGCGAGTGGCTTGTCGTCGTCTAGCGTGACTACCGCGATGACGGCGACGAAGCAAGCCTTTCAACTCCTGATTCGGTCGACCGGCCAGTGGCAATCGGCCACGAGCACGACGGACTTGGTCACCGACATCGTCGAAGTCGGCATGGAATTGCAACCGCGAGTTCCCGGCCGTGTGATCCAGTCGGGGGACTCCGCCAGTGCGACCGATGTGATGGCGAACTCCAACAGCTACGACACGATCCAGAACTATGCGCTCTTCGCGACCGCAGGCAGTTCCGGCAGTCCGTCGTTGACGATCGAACCGGGACAGCGCATTGATGGCCCGATCTGGCTGTCTCGAGGAGTGGAAATTTTTTATGGTCCGAAATGGGGCAGCAGCACTCGCAATGATTTTCTTCAGTCCACCGGCACGCTGTATTCGGCGACCAGCGGTGGGCTGACCGTGCTGTCGCACCCACATCCGTTCGGCGGCACGCTCACCACATACACCGCGCTGACCTCTTCGGAAGTGACGGACGTGACGAAACTCAACGTCCCTCGACAGCAGGCGAGCAGTGTCCCCACCGCGCCGACTGTGTCGTTCTCGAACTGGCAGCATTACCAACTTTTCCAAGGCGGTTTTACTTACGACGCAGAAACGCTCATTTCCAGCAGCTTGAGCAACGTCATTCTGCGGCCGACCCCGCGCAATCCGCTGGGCATCTTTTACTTCGCCGGGAATTTACAGATCGGCGATAACGTCGTGATTCAAGGGACATTGGTCTGCACGTCCCAAGTTCGCTTCACGGGAAACAATTCAGTGGTCGCGAGCTTGAATTGGCGCGATGCCGCCGGAGCGACGTTGCTGTCGAGTGCCGATCTCTTTCCGCGTCTGCCTGCAATCGCATGTCAGAATCTCGACTTCGATGCCAACGTCCGTGTCACGATCGAAGGAGCAGTCCTCTCGACCGGGACCGTCACCAATTCGGCTTCGGATTACGATCTGATCAGCGCGGCCGATGTCAACATGAGCGGCACGCAGGCGACGACCGCTCCGCTACGACAGCCCTACAGCCAAGTCCAACTGCCGGCCAACACGAACTTGTCCAGCGTCCTCGGAAGTGGCCAGCACGCTGTCTGGCTAGCAGATGGTACCACGGGCAACTGGTATCCAATCGTGGACGTCGATAATACGAACAAGCGATTGACTGTCTTGGGCGAAGCGAAACGTCCCGGCCCCGTTAGTTTCCAGATCCGCCGTCAGCGTCTGCGAAACATCGCCTTGCGTGGCCCGCTGATGACCTCGCGATTGCAGTTGACGCCCGGCAATTCCTGGAAGATGGGCACGGGACTATGGAATGGCCGATACTCAATCTGGCAATTGCTGATCAGCACCCAACTGTTAAACAACCTTCCGCTCACTCCCTTTGTCACGTGGGTCGGCAGCCCGTCCAGTTACCCCGGTTGGGGAGCTCCCTATGAAACTGTGGGATTGCCACTGGAACCAACATTCCATTTACGTCCGCTGACCGGCGTGACCTATCGCGACAGTCTGCCAATGTTTCGGAGTTATGTGCCGCCATCCACCGGCAGCTATTCGATGTCGATGATGGCCTCGACCGTTGACTTGTCCGGTTATCGCTGGCGCCTTCTGTTCTGGCGCAATCCGTAACGCGTCGGGATCGCAAAGTCGGATTCTCAGCGGCCGGTCGATTGATTTTCTGTGCGGACAAGGATGACACATTTATCAGCCGCAGGGCGCTAGCCCGGTTGCGAATCGGACGCTAAGGACCGGCGCAGAAATAACTGTCGTAGCCGAAGTCACCAGACTTCGGATCTGAACTCTGGCGAGTTCAGCTACATCGGACAGTTATTTCTGCGCCGGTCCTAACAAGTTCCGGCGACGGCGGCATCAGCAATGGCGATTTGGCCGATGTGGCGGTAATTTCTTTGTTTCTGCCGAATTGAGATTCCGGTCGGAGGTCCTCGCTTTGACTGGGACCGATGACCGAGAATAACCTGCTTCGATTGTGTGTTTTTTCACGAATCGATCGCGGCGTCTGCGGAGAAGTCAGAATTAAATGAGTCACCTTCGTCGTTTTGAAATAGGCTCTTCCGGTGTTCCGGGGAGGCTAGTTTTCAAGCCACGGATGAAACACGGATTGAACACGGATCAGGACAGCGAACGAGGCCAATTAGAATCGAGTGAGGTCACGAAACGAGGGTGCGTCAC
>JAYVSP010000862.1:0-2592 GCA_043775215.1 Planctomyces sp.
GGCGCATCAATAACTGTCGTAGCCGAAGTCGTGAGACTTCGGACCGAACTCTCACGAGTTCAGCTACCTCGGACAGTTATTGATTCGCCAATCCTTAGCCGGAATGCACTCGCATCCGGTTCTTGCAAATATCGGAAAACCGGACGCTCGCACGTTCCGGCTGATGGGCCAAAAGTTAGTTCTATTGGGCAGCGTCCTGCGGCTGATTTGCGAAGCCAGGGCCGCCCAATGGAATTCGTTTTATTTCTTTGTTCAAACTTATTGAGGTGACTGACATGAATCTGCATCAAGTGACAGGCCAGGAGCCGCGGGCTTCTGGCATCAACCGCCGCGAAGCGTTTCAGCAATTGTTGGGATTGGCGGGAGGAACATGCCTGGTGACTTCCGGGTTGGGTGGCCTGTCGCGAGCCCGCGCTGAAAATCAGGGTGGGGGAGAAGGAAACGGCAATGTCATCCGCGTCGAGGAAGACTGGTACGTCAAGATCGGCGTGCCGGAGGGCGTCTAGGACGCCCGGCGGCAGGGTTTCCCGTCGAGGAAGACTGGTACGTCAAGATCGGCGTGCCGGAGCCGGGCGAGGATTCGCCACAGATTACCACGGTCATGGCTCCATCCTGGGCCAACTCGGGGAACCGGGGCATCTTTGATTTGAACTGTGCCACTCAGCCCAACTTCGCTTCGGGCGGTGTGCAACTCCAGTTGTGGTACAACGACGTCATGGTCCAGTCACGCAGCAATGAGAATTGGGATTCTCTGCGTTACGACGGCGAAGAGATTCGCTACACGTCGGTCATGAGCCTGAAGAATAGCCATATGGCCTTCGAGATCATCAATGGCAGTTCACAGACTTGGGGTAACTTCGGCCTCGGCGAATTGGTCTCGGATAACACCACCTGGCGTAATCACCTCAACACCTACGATCCCGACTGCTCGGCCGCGAGTTCGCGGATTGGGTTTGCATCGCACCGAGTTCGCTCATTCGTGTTGGAGCGTGTTCGGTATTACTCGTCCAGCGGGCTGAAGGCGACGGATAACACTCCGCGAGTCCTTCGCCAATACGACCCGATCGCCTGATCGGTGGAGAGTTTCAGATTTTCGCCGATCTGTCACAGTATTTAGGCTTTGCGATTCTCCGCTCCCCGCGTCACACGTCACTTTATTCGTCTCCTTCTACGTCCCGGCCCTGAGAGACTCATCATGCTCCGCACAAAACCATCGGCGTCTGTTCGTGCGAATTGCCGGCAGTCGGATCGTCGTGGCAACATCATCATCCTTTCGGCTGTGGCCTTGGTGATGATGGTGGGCTTCACGGCATTTACCGTCGACATCGGCTTTATGATGGAGACGCGGACGCAAATGCAGGCCGCTGCGGACGGGGCCGTCTTGGCCGCGGCGCTGGAAATGCCTAACGGCTGGGGGTATGGCAAGTCGCTCACGGCCACTCAAGTCGCCGCGAATGCCAATTCCGCCGCGACAACGGTAGGAACGACCTACCGAGTGGGCGAACAGGCCCATGCCTATATCGACTCCTCACGCGATGTCCGCTTCGGCACACGCTCGAAGAGTGCTACCGGTGCCTGGGTCGAGACCTGGAATGCCAGCCCGTACAACATGGTCGAGGTCACGGTCCGTCGGGACCAAGCGCTCGCCGGCAATGTGGCGTCGCGAGCCGATCAACGCATTCCCATGTTCTTTGCTCCCGTGATCGGGACCAAGAGTTCGTCGATCGTGACTCATGCCACGGCCGTGCTGGCTCCTGGTGACGGGTTTAAGATTACCACAGGCAGCAGTTCGACTTGCCCGCTGATGCCGCTCGCAATGGACGAGACCACCTGGAACAACTTGATCAACAGCGGTGTTGGCAGCGACAGCTACATGTACAACTCAAATGGCACAGTCACCAGCGGCGCCGACGGTATCAAGGAGTGTAACCTGTATCCAGAAGGCACAGGCTCCCCGGGAAACCGCGGCACGGTCGATATTGGTTCGTCCAATAACAGTACGGCCGATATCAGTCGACAGATTCTCTATGGCCCCAACGCGTCCGACTTGAATTACTTCAGCGGCTCGTTGCGCATCCCGCTAAATGGTTCCATCGTGCTCAACGGAGACACTGGCTTAAGCGCCGCGATCACAGACGACCTGACCGCCATCATCGGCAAGCCGCGAGTCATCCCGATCTTCCGCTCGGTGACCGGTCCTGGAAACAACGCCATGTACACGATAGTCAAGTTCGTCGGCGTTCGGGTGATGTATGCGAAGCTGACCGGCAGTCCGGACGATAAGAAGGTCTGGGTTCAACCCTGTCCGGTTCAACACGGCACGATCACTCGCGGCACCGGTGCCTTGCAACCCGACTCCATCATCGCGCCACTGCAACTCGTCCACTGATCGAATGGCGGATGCACTCGCCCTCGCTGACGCTTCGGGTTACATGTTGTCCTGGCCCAAAGGGCAAAAACTCGCTAGCCCAGGGCAGAGCGGAGCGGCGTCAACCGCGTAGCGCCGCCCTGGGTTTGACGGACAAAACGTGGCAAGCCCTGTAGGGGCGAAACAAATGGATGTCTTTGATCTCCGTGGAGTTTCGCCCTTTC
>JAYVSP010000863.1:0-9144 GCA_043775215.1 Planctomyces sp.
AAGTCCTTGTCCGTCACACTCCCTGACGGTCGCGGCTCGAAAGATTCACAGGCTCGGAGCGTCGTGCGACATTAATCGGTGCGTTGCACGGTCAGCTTGCGCAGACGATCGGGGTGAGGGTCCGCAAGCTGGCCTGCGGCACGGACACCCGGAGTACCATCGGGTAATCGGATCAATTCCAACGGAGGATCGGCGAGATCCTCGCGGTAGAAGCGGCTGCTCGGAAAGATGTCGGCCGGGTACGTGAAGTTGTCCAGCATGGCCAGCGCCACGCAGAGGTTCGCGCCGACTGCGCTCTCCAACATTCCGCCGACCCAGCACGGGATGCTAGCCGCGCGGCAGAGATCATGAATGGCCACCGCATTGGTCAGCCCACCAACTCGCCCCGGCTTGATGTTCACGAAGCGGCAACTCTTCAAACGGATGGCAAGTTCCGCTTGTCGCACGTTGTAAACGCTCTCGTCGAGGCAGACCGGGGTCTTCACTTGCCGTTGCAACTCCGCATGATCGACGACGTCGTCATGCGGCAGCGGTTGCTCGTACATCGCGAGTCCGAACTCGTCCGTTTGCTGGAAGAGACTTAGGTCAGACAGCCGATAACCGCTGTTGCAGTCGATGTGGATCGGATGATCGGGATGCTGACGCCGCACCGCGCGGAGCATCGGTAAATCCCAGCCCGGCCGGAATTTCAACTTGATGCGCGGAAAGCCGTCTGCAATCGCCTGACCGATGCCGTCGAGCAAATCATCGATGCTGTCCATCACGCCGAAATCGGCTCCGACACTCACTTCGCTGCGGGTCGCGCCGAGCAATTCATGCAGAGGTTTGTTGACAATGCGGCTCTGCAAAGCCCACCAGGCATTGTCGAGAATCGCCTTCGCAAACGGATTCCCTTTGAAGATCGCCAGTCGCTGCTGCAAGTCGGCTCCCGACGCGATGTCCTGCCCAACGATCCGCGGTGCGAGCCAATCGCGGCAGAGCGTAAAGATGCCATTGGCAAACTCCGGGCTGTAACACGGCGCGGCGAACGGCGTGCTTTCACCCCACGCCTCGACCGACCCACTGACCATGCGGCACAGCACGGAATCAATTGTGTAGTCCTCGCCGTAGGCTGTGCGCCACGGATAAATCAGCGGCATCGCGACGTGATACAGGTCAATACGGTCGATGTGCATAGTGGATTTGTAGCGCACGCGGCCCGCGTGCGAGGGGGTTCCAAGGTTCAACACGCGAGCCACGTGTTGCGACAAGTTTACTCGCTCACACTTATTTCTCGCGCTTCGACACGCGCTTCGATTTCACTCGCGCACATGGCTGACTTTTTTTCTTCGGCATTCGACTCAGCCAAGCACGCATCGATCACACGCTTGAGTTCGCGGAGCCGATCCTTCGGAATGTTCTCTACCAACTCTCTATCCGTGAATCCTTCGAATTGTTCCAGTGCAACATCTCTTTGGAAATCTTCCATTGTGTAAGGCATGGCAAGCCCCTCACCTGAATACGGACCCGGTCACAATTGTTTTTGATGCTTCGCGCTCCGTTTGGATTTCGCTGGGACGCGCGGTTGACTTTTTTTCGCGGAATCGGTGCGGGCCAAACGCTCATCGATCAGTCGCTTCACTTTACGGAGGTTCTCCGTCGAAATCTTGTCAATGAGCGCGCGTCGCTCCTGCTCAACATCTCGCAGGAAATCTTCCATTGTGTAAGGCATGGTATCTCCCTCGTCGGCATATATTTCGAAGAGTTGATCCAGAATCGTGCTCGTCTCGCGGTGTTGGGATCGGTATCGCTTCGCCGCGTCATTCACTCGCTCGCGATCGGCGCTGAACAGATTCCAGAACGTGTTCCGGTCGTCAACGGGCATCTCACTGAGCACGAGAACGCGGATCGTGTCTGTGCCCCAAGGAACATCGTACACGCCAGGACTGACCGGTTGCCAAGTCACTTGATTCGCCAGCTTCTTTGGAAACCGCGTACAAACGGCAAACAGGCGAAACGAACTCTCGGGCAACAATCGATCGAACGACGGACTCACTTGCTTGCGGTAATTCACGGCGTGCGCCGCCAATTCCTTGAGAGCCCAGCCATCGAGCGGCTCTCGAAGCGATTTATACGTCACGAGATTGTGATCCGCGAGCGGCCCCAAGCCATCAGGTAGTTCGCGTGGCTGTTCTCCCTTTTTACGGCGAACAATCACGATATCCAAAAGCTGCTGTTTGACCGACAGGTCCAATTCCAGCACGACCTCCCAGGCCGTCCCCGCCAGCAGGTCAGTGAGCGCGATTCCAAACAAGCGGTGCCACGGAATCATTTTGAAATCAGTCCTCCTATGCGTCGTCCCGCCAGAACTCATCCTCACCGGCCTTGCCTTTCGGCACATGCTTCTTTGGCGGAGCATTCGCGACAGGCGGCCTCGGAGCGCCGGGCTTCGGACCGGAACTCGGCTTATTCATCGACGACAGCGCCATGTTGAGCAGTTCATCGTCGTCAGTCCCGGGCTTGGGCGGTGCTGGCTTCGCGGGCGGAGCCAGCTTGCGCGGCCCGGCGGGCGCGGTCGGAGCGGCTGGCTTTGTCGTTCCCGGCCGAACAGCCGCGACAGCCGGTCTGGTTGCCGGACGCTGACCCTGTGGCTGCACGGGAGCCTTCGGCGGCGCGGTTGGCTTTCTGGTGGCGGTGGCAGACCAACCGCAGGCTGTGCATGTCCCTTTGTTGTTCAGCGGCTCGCCACATTCGTTGCAGAGCGGAATTGGTTGGCTCGCCTCGTCCAACCGAGGCGAACTGAGTGTCGACTTCGGCGCATTGTTCGGCCTTTGAGCGACTGACGGCTTTTGAGCAGAGCCGGCTTGTGGCGCCGTCGGTCTTTGCGGCGCGATGGGGGGTCTGGCTTGTGTCGGCAATGGCGGAGGTGACTGCCGCACGGCAGGCTTCGGTGCAGCCGAAACCGGCGGAGCTAACTTCGTGGACGACGCAGGAGCCGGTGGCTGAATTGTCTGCGGCACGGAAACCTTTGTCGGCTTGATCGACGGGGCAGACCATGCAACCTGAGCATCCTCATCGGCTGCAATCGGTAGCGTCGAGGCCGGCTTCACTCGCAAATTCTCTTGCCGCACGATCAGCGTTTGAGCCTGTTTGCCACTAGTCACGTCGCGCGCAGTGACCAGCACGCGAGCTTGTTCGTTGTAGGCAATCGTGACTTCGACCAGCGAATTTTCCGGCAGCTTCGGCGGCAAGTCATCGACGATGATCGTGCCGAGCTCGACGTATTGCTGATCGGCGATCGTACCGCTTTCGACGATGTGCAGATGAACTCGCTTCTGATTCGGGACGACAGTGCCAAATGTCTGCGTGATCGAAGTCGGGAGTTCGGTGTTCTCGGGAATGAGATAATGCGGCACGCGCGCTCGTGTTTCAGGGACACGCACGAGAATTCCGAGAGCCCGCGCATTGACACTGCGTTGCTTGATTTTGGCCAGCCGCGCAGTCGCTTTCGCACTGAGAATCGACTTGGCGAACTCGGTGTTGGTCAGCAACATGCCGGCGTAGTACGTCGCTCCATGCGAGATCGACTGGTCGGGGGAGAGCGATGTGTTCGGCGTGCGAAAGCCAATCTCGCCGAGGGCCTTTTTGATCATCGGCATGCGCGACGAGCCACCCGTCGTGAGAATCACGTCGGTCGGTTTCAGGCCGAAGTTGTAGGCTTTCTGCACGTCGCGGGTGAGGGCAATGGACCGGTCCAGCAATTTTTTCGTCAGCTTCTCGAACTCGGCCTGCTCGACCTGATAGACCTTGCGATGCCCACCGTGCGAACAGGTGAGAGCGGCTCGCGGCCGGACTGTCAGCCCGCGCTTGGTGTTCTCGACGGCCATCGCCAGGAGCTGCATGCTTTCCGGATCTTTGCGCGGGTCGGCCCCGAACTCGCGAGCGAACCGGTCGCAGATCGCCTGCTGCAAGGCGTCGTTCCAGTCGATGCCGCCTAAGTGCAAATCGCCCGTGCTGGCCACCACTTTGACCTCGTCTTTGTGGTACTTCACCAGCGACAGGTCAAACGTACCGCCACCGAGGTCATACACCAGGATGCGCTGCTCGTCCGCCAGTTCCGTGAACCACAATCCTTCCGTCCCCAGCACATAGCACAATGCGGCGGCGACTGGTTCGTTGATGATGTCCACCGTTTTCAGGCCGGCCTGAAACCCCGCCTCGACGGTCGCTTGCCGCTGCCAATCGCTGAACTGGGCCGGCACGGTGATGACCGCTTGCTTGATCTCGCCAATCTGTTCCGCGGCGGCCGCGAGCATCTTCTTCAGCACGAACGCTCCAATATCGACCGGCGTGTATGTTTTGCCTTCGATCTCCCATGTCTTGTTCGAGCCGATATCGCGCTTGGCATTCTGCACAACGTGCGACGGCTTGAGCACCGCGTTCCGCAAAGCCTCGGTTCCCACGATGACCTCGCCGCCGTCGAACATCACCACCGACGGCGTGGACAGCTCCCCCTCTTGATTGGGCAGCGTCACCGGTTCGCCATGTTCATTAAGATATGACAGGCAGGAGTACGTTGTGCCGAGGTCGATCCCGACGGCCTGAGTCTTCAACATAATGGGCTTCGCGCGAGGTATTCGTTCGTGGGAGCAGCACTCCAGGTCGCAGCCATGCTATCAACGGCCCGGACAGCTCACCAGCAATTGTTCAACGATCATGGACGGAGTATCGTGTCGCTCGTGATATCTCACTCACTGCCTTGATCGAGTTCGCCATGAGCACTGTTTGCTTCGACAACGAAATTCTCACGATCCCCGCCTGGATTCAGGATCTGGAATCGTTTCGGCGATGGGCCACGTCTGACGAGGCTCCCGAGAACCGTCCCATCTTTTACCTCGCCGGAGAAGTCTGGATCGACATGAGCAAAGAACAGATCTTCTCGCATGTGGCATTGAAGCAAGAGTTCTTTCGAGTTCTTGGCACCACGGCGAAACGGCAACGGCTCGGCAATTTTTTCCCGGATGGTTTGCTACTCACAAACAATGAAGCCGACCTCTCCGGCAATCCCGACGGCACGTTCGTCTCCAATTCCGGATTCCGCGCCGGTCGCGTGCGGCTGATCGAAGGGGCGGAATCCGGCCATGTCGAAATGGAAGGCTCGCCAGATATGGTGCTGGAAGTCGTCAGCGATGGCTCCGTGGAGAAAGACACCGAAATCCTACGCGAGCTGTATTGGAAAGCCGGCATCCGGGAGTACTGGCTGGTGGACGCGCGCGGCGAACAGTTGGAGTTCGCCATCTTCAAACGCACCAGCCGCGGCTATTCGGCAACTCCGAAGACCGCTGGCTGGACGAAATCGGTTGTCTTCGGCCAATCGTTCCGACTGACACGACGCACTGATGAGCTCGGACACCCGGAGTTCTCTCTTCGAGTCCGATAAGGAGACGATGACAATGAGCGTGACTATCGATTTGACTTCGGAAGAGATCGCTCAAATCAAGGGCATCACCCAACAAGCTGATGACGCTCAGGCCGTCAGCGTGGCAGCGCGTGAATTCCTTCGCCGCACTCGGCTCCAAGAGTTGAAGCAGGCGTCGGGAAAGGTCGAGTTCGTCAACAACTGGCGACTGTTGGAAGCGGCCGAGCTTGGGCAGCCGTTACCCACGGACTGAGTGAGGTCGACGATGACAGAATGGGTGTTGGTCGATACTTGCATTTGGGCGGCGTTCTTTGAGAAGCCGCACTCGTCCGAGAAACGCGCAGTTGACGAACTGATCGATGCTGACCGAATGATGACGATGGGACCAATCGTTGCCGAAGTGCTACAGGGATTTCGTCGTCGTGATCAAGCCAATTGGGTGGCCTCACGATTGCGATTGGCTCACTACTGGGAGCCAGATTGGGACGATTGGGTGAGTGCTGCCGCAATTGGCCGAAACCTTGCGTCAAAGGGGCATGTCGTCCCGTTGACCGACTTGATCTTGGCCTCGGTCGCGATCCGTCTGGATGTCCGTGTTTACTCGATCGATGCGCACTTTGATCTGATTGAGGGGCTCAAACGCCACAAGCCCCGATAATCACCCTCGGATTGATCTCATGCCCAACCGCATCTATCTCGATAACAACGCGACGACTCGGCCTTGGCCCGATGTGATCAAAACAGTCGCATATCACTTGGAACACACCGATGCCAACCCCGGCAGCCGACATGCCGAAGGACGGCAGGCCCGCAAGGTGTTGGAGTCTGCTCGTGAGACGATTGCCTCGATCCTTGGTGCCGATCCGAGCGAAGTGATCTTCACGAGCGGCGGCACCGAAGCGTCGAACCTCGCGCTGTTCGGAGCAGCTAATGCGATGTCACCAGGAACGATTGCGCTGACCGCCGGCGAGCATCCGGCGACGATGGAGACGTGTCGCGCACTCGTCGGGCGCGGCTGGCGATTAGACTTTTTGCCTGTCGATCGCGACGGGCGGCTGCTCCCTTTGGCGTGCGGTGATGCATCGCCGCACTCCAAAGAATGCAAAATCTGCACGGTCATCCTGGCACACAACGAGACCGGCGTGATTCAAGACGTGCAACCGTTGGCCGAACTTTGTCGCAAGAACAACGTCTTTTTTCATATCGATGCGGTGCAGGCAGTCGGCAAGATCGACGTCCATTTCGGCGAACTGGGGGCGACGTCGCTCGCGTTTGGAGCTCATAAGTTTCATGGGCCGCGCGGCATCGGTGGGTTGCTGTTGCGGAAGGGTGCCACTCTCGCACCGCTCGAGTTCGGAGGACATCAAGAATCCGGCCGAAGACCCGGCACTGAACTGGTCGCTCTGGCCGCTGGCATGGCCAAGGCTTTGGAGTTGTGGCATCACGAACGTGACGAACGAACGGCTCGCTTGAAAGAACTCCGCGATAGGCTGGAGGCGGGTTTGCTCGACCGCTGTCCGTGGGCCGTCGTGAACGGCTCGCACGATCATCGTTTGCCCAACACGCTCAACATCGCGTTCCCCGGCTGCGATGGCGAGGCAATTCTCGTCTCGCTCGATCTGGAAGGAATCGCCTGCTCGCTGGGAAGCACCTGCGCGAGCGGCTCGGCCGAGCCAGCTCCGGCCCTTGTCGCAATGGGCGTTCCTCCGGAAGTCTATAAGGCATCCGTGCGGTTCACCGTCGGTCTGTGGAACACGCTGGCCGAGATGGACGACGCAATCGACCGCATCAGCCGAGTGATCAATCGCCTACGCGGCTAGCCTTTCCCTTACCGACCCCGGAGACTGTCGGATTACCTGTTTAACCCCAACACCACCGGCGTGGGCACGACGTGGAATCTCAACTTACGTCGCGCGCACGCCGATGGCGTTGCGGTTAAACGAATACTCCGACAAGCCCCGTGTCGGTGGTGAAATGCCTTATGGCTACCCTATTTTATGGGAATTCAATTCGCCATAAGGCATGACACCACCGACACAGAGTTGGTGGGGGAATTACCAATGACCAATTTCAAACCATCCGAAGAGGTTTTGATCCCGCTGGCCGAACAGCGATTGGCGCGTGCGGCATTGAGTCGCTTGCTCAAGCTCACAGGCGAAGACAAAGGTCGGTTGCTATATCTCATCGGACCGGCTGGTACTGGCAAATCGGCGTTGATTCGCGAGTTCGTGCAGGACGTCGACGGACACAGCGTCGTGACGGCCAGTGAATTCGCAGCTCAACTGGCCGAAGCGTCGGACAAAAAAGAACTCGATGCGTTTCAAGAACGATTCCGAAACGTATCGGTCTTCGTCTGCGAAGACATTCAGGCGATCGAAGGTCGGCCGCAGACACTGCAACAGTTGCTGGCGGCGATCGACGAACTCGTGGCTCACGGAAAAGACGTGATCGTCAGCAGCACAAAAATGCCGGGGGAGTTGGAGTCGTATCCGCGGAAGCTGGTCAACCGGTTTCGAGGCGGCACGATCATCGCCGTGAAGATCCCCGGCGCAGAAAGCAGAGCCCTGCTGCTGCGTCACTTCGCTCAGCAGCGAAAAGTGGCGTTCTCTCGCGACGCGCTGGCATTGCTGGCTGAATCGTTGGCCGTGTCGTCTCGCGAGTTGTCCGGCATCGTCACACAACTCGCCGAACGACGTCAGCCGATCAAACGCGACGTCATCGAAAAGTGGCTCCACGATGACCGTCCTTCGACCACGATGACGCCCCTGGCAGTCACCAAAGCGGTCGCCGCCGAATTTGGTGTCACTCTATCCGCGTTGCGGTCCCACCGTCGAACTCAAGTGCTGGTCTTACCGCGCCAGTGTGCCATGTGGCTCAGCCGCAAGCTGTGCGGCACTTCGTTCACACAACTGGGCGGTTTCTTTGAGCGGCAACATTCCTCGGTCATGCACGCCGTCCGAACGCTCGAACAACGGCTCACGGTCGAACCAAATCTTCGTCAACGGCTCAAGAAAATCGAATCGACGATTAAGGTCACGCCCAGTACTATACCTTCCTGACGGCGAACAACTCTGAGTGCGTTTTTCGTCGTCTCATTCGAGGAATTCAACCATGAGCCCAGTTCGTGCCGTCATCCGATCGGGTCATTTGGAATCGTTAGACACGCTCGATTTTCCTGAAGGGACAAACTTGGTGATCCTGCCTGTCACAAACAACGAAGGGGATCACAAATTCTGGATGGGCGTCGCCGACAACTCGCTGGCTCGCATTTGGGACAACCCCGAGGACGACGTCTATGCCGAACTTCTCAAAGAATGACGTCGTCCTGTTGCGATATCCCTATTCAGACCTCACTGGGTCAAAAGTACGGCCAGCCGTCGTCGTCAGTGAGCATCATCCGTCGCGAGATGTGATTGTTGTCCCGCTCTCCAGCCGGATTCATAAGTTGTTCGCCGATGAGTTCGTGCTGTCCGATTGGCGGGCAATCGGCCTTACCGTTCCGACGGCTGTCAAACGTGGCTTTTACTCGTGTCGGGAAGACTTGATCGCCAAACGGATTGGCCCTCTCGAAGCTGGCGACGCCGAGCGACTTTGGAAAACGATAGCGCGGCGAAGCCGCAAAAGTGTGGCACGCCGCTCCGCTGCGTAAATTGCGACGCGGAGAGCCTGTGAAGGAATTGAGCCGCGACCGTCAGGGAGCGGTCATAAGTCCTCGTCCGTCACACTCCCTGACGGTCGCGGCTCGA
>JAYVSP010000864.1:0-8510 GCA_043775215.1 Planctomyces sp.
TGATAGGTCAGTCAGTGGTCGATTGGATCACCGAAAATGAAATTTGAAGACCTGACCCCGGCCCGTTTCAGATTTCAGATTTCAGATATGAAGTCTGAAATCTGAAATCTGAAATCTCGTCCGAATGATCGATTGCCGAAAGTGGCGCATGAAACGTCTGCTGAAACAAGTTGTTGAACTGGCCGCCATCATCGCCGTGTTGCCGGCGGTTGTGATGTATCGGCTCGGTTCCGCCTGCGCCGGCAGCGAGCGAGCGTTTCCCGGCTGGTCGCAGTTCTTCAGCCTGTTCCCCGGCCTGACCGGCGTGTTCCTGCGACGGGCGTTTTATCGCCTGATCCTGCCGCGCTGCGGGACCGACTGTTGCCTGACCTTCGGCACAATATTGTCGCATCCGACGGCGCGCATCGGCGATCGAGTTTACGTCGGCGCGTCCTGTTCGCTGGGTGATGTCGAACTCGAAGACGACGTGCTGTTGGCCTCGCACGTCTCAGTGATGAACGGCTCGCAGCAGCACGGCATCGAGCGGCTGGACATTCCGATCCGCGAGCAACCGGGCGTCTTCACACCAGTCCGCATCGGCCGCGATACCTGGATCGGCGAACGCGCGATTATTGCGGCGGACGTCGGTCACCACTGCGTGATCGGAGCCGGCTCGGTCGTCACGAAGCCGATCCCGGACTACGCAATCGCCGTCGGCGTTCCCGCGAAGGTGATTCGCTTTCGCAATGACTCACCGGAAGCAGCGTTACTTCAAGGAGTCGTCGAAGTCATGGAAATTGGCCAGACCGCATCTTGGAAATGATCCTCGTGCCGTTATGATCGCGCCATGACCACCGTCCCCTTCAATGAGATTGAGAAGAATTTCTCCGGCTATCTCGGCCGAGTTGCCGCTGGGGAGTCGTTGTTGATTACTCAGGGTGGTGCTCCGGTGGCCGAACTAACGCCGATCCGTCCATCGCTACTGGAGCCCCGTCCGAGTGGACTGTGTGCTGGTGAGTTCCAAGTCCCCGATAACTTCGACGCCCCCTTGCCGGGTGACATCCTCGATGAGTTTGAAGGCACATGAAGCTGTTGCTCGACACGCATGTCTTCTTGTGGTTTATCTCCGGCGACACGAAGCTGCGGACGGATCTTCGTGACGCGATTCAAGATGTCACGAACGAAGTGTTTCTCAGCGTCGCGTCTGTCTGGGAAGCGGTTATCAAGTCGCAACTCGGTAAGCTTCCGTTGCCGCAGCCTGCGGAAATCTACCTCCCAGGACAGCGTGTCCGTCACCGAGTGACCAGTCTTGAGATTGACGAAGCCACCGTCGTGGAGCTTGCTCAATTGCCGTCGATCCACCGTGATCCGTTCGATCGCATTTTGATCGCTCAAGCCCGGCGGCACGGAATGAAACTCGCCACCGTTGATCCGATAGTCCAATCGTATCCGGTCGATCTTTTCTGACACCGCAAGGTACGTTTCGTCGGCACGCACGCCGACTATGACCGCGGTGACTGGAAGAAAGATATTTGAGGAACGAAATCATGCCCGGCACGAAATCACGGTCGAAGACAAAACCAAAGCAGATTTCTTGCGTGCGAGAGCCTGGAACCAAGTACTGGGAACTGGCCCGTCGCTTTCCGCTGATCCCGATTGAATCTGATGAACAACTGGATGCCGCCATCGACTTGCTCAACGAACTGATCGACCGAGACCATGCAGTCGTCTTGTCAAAAGACGAACTCGATTTCATGAACGTCTTGGGTGACATCGTCAAAGCCTACGAGGATATTCACATTCCGTCCGAACACGTATCGGACGGTGCGATGCTGAGTTTTTTGTGTGACCAGCAGAAAGTCTCGGCGACCGCCGTCTCGCGAGCGACGGGAATTCCAACGGCAACCCTCGCCGCCGTCCGTCACGAGTCACGCCGACTGACTCGGGATCAAATTCGCCGGTTGAGCGAGTTCTTTCAAATTGCGCCCGGCGTTTTTGCCCCCTGAGTCGGGGAGGCAGCATCGTCTTGACATCCTTGATGAGTTTGAAGGCACCGCGATCCGTTCGATTGCATCTTGATCGCTCAAACACGTCGTCATGGAATGAAGCTCGCCACTGTTGATCCGACGATTCAATCGTATCCGGTCGATCTTTTCTGACACTGACTAGGGCATTTCGACTTTGTAGCGATTTGGCAACATGTCGTTGAGCATGAATCGGCCGCTGCAATCGGTGTGAGTTGGTCCCATTCTTCCTTCGGACAGCCACGCGGCGGACTTGTCGCCGCTCGATCGCGAAACCTCGGCTATCTTTAGCCACCAATCATGTGTGGCATTACCGGTTACTTACATCACGATCGACAGCGACCTGCCGCAGCACGACTGCTGCGCGGCATGGCGGACGCCATCGCGCATCGCGGTCCCGATGCGGATGGGTATTGGTTTGGCGACGGGATCGGGCTGGCTCACCGGCGATTGTCAATCATCGACCTGGAAGGTGGCCGCCAGCCGCTCGGCAATGAGGACGACAGCATCCAAGTTGTCTTTAACGGCGAGATCTACAACTACCGTGAACTGCGCGACGATCTGATCCGCCGCGGTCATGTCTTCCGCACGCACAGCGACACCGAAGTCCTGGTGCATCTCTATGAAGAACACGGCGACGAAATGGTCTCGCGGTTGCGAGGCATGTTTGCATTCGCGATCTGGGACAGTCGACGTCGGCGGATGCTGCTGGCTCGCGACCGAGTCGGTATCAAGCCGCTGTACGTCTTTCGGAATCACGAGTGGCTGTTGTTCGGCTCGGAGCTGAAAGCGATTCTCGCTCATCCGGCCGTGCCGCGCGACATCGCTCCGAGTGCCATCGACGACTACTTCACCTACGGCATGATCCCCGGCGCGAGCACCATCTTTCGCGGCATCGAAAAACTATTGCCGGGTCATGTGCTGAGCATTGAGGCGGACACCTGGTCGATCCGCACGCGGCGTTACTGGCAGCTTGAGTTCTCGGCGGACGAATCAGTGACGCTGCCGCAATGGCGCGAGGCCGTTCAAGACAAGCTGCGCGAGACCGTTCGAGCACACCTCATCGCCGACGTACCCGTGGGAGCGTTTCTCAGCGGCGGTCTCGATTCGAGCATGATGGTCGCACTGGCAACTGCCGAGAACCCGACGCTGCTGCGAACATTCTCGATGGGCTTCCGCGAATCGGCATTCAACGAACTGCCGCATGCACGCGCGGTGGCCCAACATTTCGGGACCGAACACACGGAAGAAATCGTCTCCGCCGACGCGGCCGAGGTGCTGACGCAATTGACCAAGTTCTATGACGAGCCGTTCGCCGACTCTTCGGCGATTCCGACGTTTCTGGTCTCACGCCTGGCGGCGCGGGAGGTCAAGGTCGTGCTGTCCGGCGACGGTGGCGACGAAGCCTTCGGCGGCTATGCTCGGTACAAACACGATCTGAAAGAAGATTCGCTACGTCATTGCCTGCCGCGCTGGTTGCGTCGATCACTGCTGGCCGCGATGGCTCGACTGTGGCCGAAGCTCGATTGGCTGCCCCGCCCACTGCGGCTGAAGTCGGCACTGACGAATCTCTCACTTGATGCCGACGCTGCGTATGCCAACACACTCACGCTTTGCCGTCAGCCGGGACGACAGCATCTACTGTCGGCGGACATCCGTGCCGCACTGCGCGATCACGATTCGCAACAGATCGCTCGCGAGGGCTTTCGTCGTAGCCACGTTCGCCAGAACGTGGGTGGCTCCGGCGAGTTCCCACAGTCTGGCGACTGTGGCTACGGCGATCCGCTGTCCGGCATGATCGCGGCCGACATGGCGACTTTGCTGCCGGACGACTACTTGGTGAAGGTCGATCGCGCCAGCATGGCTCACGGCTTGGAAGTCCGCCCGCCATTGCTTGATCACGAGCTACTGGAACTGTGTGCTCGATTGCCCTCCTGTTGGAAAATCCGCGACGGCGAAACCAAGTGGTTGCTGCGCGAACTGAGCGCCGACGTGCTGCCGGAGTCGATCCGCCAGCGACCGAAGCAAGGTTTTGAAGTGCCGCTCGATGTGTGGTTCCGCGGACCATTGCGTGCGATGTTCGCCGACCTCGTATTGTCACCGAACTCGGCCGTGGCCGACCTCATCAACCTGACAGAAGCACGCCGAGCCTTTGACGCTCATCAACGCGGCACGGCTCGCAACGGCACTCTGCTGTGGATGCTGTTGTCACTGGCCGCGTGGGCCGACCGGTATTTGGAGTGCGGTGTGTCAGCACCGCTTTGGATGGCGGCGGAGCCGCTGCCTGTACCGCCCGCATAGCAACCCGACGCGCGAGCGAGGCCAGCCGGCCGGGCCTCGCTTGCGCGTCGGGTTGGTAGAACAATCCAAAGCGGTGCTGACACACCTCACTCCAAAATGACACCTCACTCCAAAATGACACCTCACTCCAAAATGACACATCACTCCAAAATGACACCGCGACCATGACACCCACGATTTGCCAAGTCGTTCACAGCCTGCACATCGGCGGGGCCGAGTTGCTCGTCACTGAGTTGTCTCGCGCATTGCGAGATCGCTTTCGGTTTGTATTCGCTTGCCTCGACGGCGCGGGGCCACTGGCAGAGCAACTGCGCGACGAAGGGCATGTCGTCGAGGTGTTGGATCGGCGTTCCGGGATCGATTGGAAATGTGGGCGTCGATTGGCGAAGTTCCTGCGCGAGCAACAAGTCGCTGCGGTTCACGCTCATCAATACACACCGTTTTTCTATGCGATGCTGGCTCGCGGGTTCGCCGGACGGACGCCGATCGTGTTTACCGAACACGGACGGCAGCATCCCGACTATCGACGGTTGAAACGCGTCGTGTGCAATCGGCTGTTACTGCGGCCGGACGACCGAGTGATCGCCGTCGGCGAGGCGGTGCGGCAAGCTCTGATCGCCCATGAAGGAATTCGCGCATCGCGTGTTGAGTTGCTGTTCAATGGTGTGCATTTGCAATCATTTCGAGACGCGACCGCAGACCGAACATTGCGTGGTCAGGTCCGTCGTGAGTTGGGCATGTCGGAATCTGACTACGTCGTCGTGCAGGTCGCGCGATTGAATTCCTTGAAGGATCATGCGACCGCCGCACGAGCGATCGCGCGAGCGGCTCGTGATAACGTCTCGTTGCGCTGGCTGGTCATCGGCGACGGCGAAGAACGTGCCGCGCTCGAAGCGACGATTCGCGAGCTTCAAATTGACGGCGCGACTCACCTGCTGGGGAGTCGCCGCGACGTGCCGAGATTGCTGGCGGCGGCGGATGTCTGTTTGCTGTCGAGCATCAGCGAGGGGATTCCGCTGACACTGATCGAAGCAATGGCCGCACGGTTGCCGGTCGTGGCGACGGACGTCGGCGGCGTGGCGGAAGTCGTCGTTCCCGAATTCACAGGCTTGTTGGCTTCCGCGAAAGATGACGTGACTCTCGCGCAGCATCTGGTGCGACTGGGACAAGACCGAGCACTGGGACCGCGACTGGGCCGCAACGGAGCGGCTCGCGCGGCGGACTTGTTCTCGTTCGATCGGATGGCGGAAGGTTACGCGACTGTGTTTGAGGAAGTGTTGCGGGGTCAGTGTCATTCCGAGGAGCGCGTGGCAGCGATCGCTCGGTCTCAGCCGACTCCCCATTTGCCGCCGGCTTTGGTGGGTGGGGAGCGATCATGAAAAAGTCACTCAATGAAAACTTCGAGCCGCGACCGTGAGGGAGCGGACGCACTCGATGACACCGCTTCCTCACGGGCGCGGCTCGAATCCTGACGGGCACAGCTCGAAATAACTTGGACCAACTTGATGCGGACTCTTGAACCAATCATTGCTGGCAACGCTCATGTCTCGGACGTGCCGCGCTCCGTGGCGACGTCAAGTCGCGCGCGAGTGCTGGCGATCACGAGCGAACTGCCGTGGCCGCTCAACACCGGCGGACACTTGCGGACGTTTCATCTGCTCCGATCGCTGGCAAAGCAATTCGACGTGCGGCTGGTCACCGTGATCGAGCCGGACGACGTGCAGCAGATTGAACCGCTGCGGAACATCGGGATCGACGTGCGCGCGGCGGTCGTGGCACCGCGGCGACCGTGGCACGAGTTGCCGCGAATCGTTTCGGCCGCGTTGCGGCGGGAACCCTACGTCCTGTATCGCCGGCATGATCGCGGGGAGTTGCGGCAACTGGTGCGGAGCGAATTGGCTCGTGAAACGCCGGATGCGGTGTACTTGGATCATCTCGACCCGTTCGTCTTTCAGCCGCTGGTTCCCGAGGGCGTGCCGATCATTGCTGACTTGCACAATGTGTACTCGCGGCTGACAGATCGCGTCGCAGACGAACACCGCGGGCCGAAGCGCGTCTATTTGCGACGCGAGGCGAAATTGCTGGCGCGGATCGAACAGCGAGTCAGTCGGGCGGCGGACGTCGTGATGACCGTCTCGTCCGAGGAACAGCAAACGTTTCGTGGACTCGGTGGGCGCGATGTGCGGCTGGTTCCGAACGGCGTCGATTGTGCGGCATACTCACCGTTGCCGACAGGACGCACGGAAGAAGTACCGACGCTGTTATATCTTGGCGCGATGTCGTGGCAGCCGAATGCGAAGGCGGCGGAGTTTCTCGCTCGCGAAGTGCTGCCGAAAGTGCGTGACCATTATCCCGACGCTCGGTTGCAGTTGGTCGGACGGAATCCCGGTGCTTCGGTGCTCGCGCTGCGACAACTTCCCGGCGTCGAGGTCGCGGCGAATGTGCCGGACGTCGGCGTGTACCTCGAACGGGCCTCGTTGTTGGCGGTCCCTCTGGATTCGGGCGGCGGGACGCGGCTGAAAATTCTAGAAGCGTTCGCGGCCGGACTGCCGGTGGTCAGCACTTCCATCGGCTGCGAAGGGATCGACGCGACTCACGGCGAGCACTTGTGGATCGCCGAACGCGACCGTTTCGCCGAAGCGCTTTGCGATGCGATCGCACGCCCGGATTTGGCGGCTCGACTGGCAGCCAGTGCGCGCGAATTGGCGTGGAATCAATACGACTGGAACGCGATCGGTCAGTCAGCATGTGCCGCGGTGGCATCCGTCTGTCGACAAGCAAAAGGAGCCACGCGATGAACGAGCAGCCTTTGGAGTGCGGTGTCATTTTGGAGTGCGGTGTGTCAGCACCGCTTTGGATCGCGGCGCAGCCGCTTTCGTTCAATCAGTCCAAGGAAAGTGGCACCGCCACAATCCAAAGCGGTGCTGACACACCGCACTCCAAAATGACACCGCGATCCAAAGGTGTTGTGCTGCATGCGCGCGTCGTCACTGGGACGGGAGGCGGGCCGGAAAAGACGATCCTCAACTCGCCTCGGTTTCTGAAGACGTTGGGTTACGACTGTGCGTGTGCCTACATGCACCCGCCCGGTGATCCGGGTTTTGAAATCCTGCGTCAGCGTGCGATGGCTCTCGATGCGGAGTTGCTTTCGCTGCCGGATCGGGGTGCGACCGACCTGAGCGTCGTGCGTCGTTTGCTGCGCCTCTGCCGTGAGCGAAAAGTAGCGGTGTGGCATGGTCACGATCACAAAAGCAACGCGATCGGCCTGTTACTGCGACGGTTTCATCCGATGGCTCTGGTTTCGACCGTACACGGTTGGGTTTTTGAGTCGCGGAGAGCGACCTTGTACCGCCAGATCGACTTGGCCTGCCTGCGGCACTACGACCGAGTCATCTGCGTGTCGGACGCACTCTTGGACGAGTGCCTGGCAAGCGGAGTGCCGCTCGACCGCTGCCGCGTCATCGAGAATGCAATCGATCTGGCGCAGTACGATTCGTCCGCGGATCGAACTTCAGCGCGCGCGACATTGGGATTGCCGCGTGATGGCCACGTCGTCTTAGCGGTCGGACGGCTCTCGCCAGAGAAGGGATTCGACGTGCTGATTCATGCGGTCGATCAGCTCATGATTGCGGGCTGCGACCTACGCCTGCTGATCGCCGGTGAAGGAAACGAACGTCCGGTCTTGGAAGATTTGATCCAGCGTTTGGGTCGGGACGAGCGAGTCATGCTCTTGGGACATGTGCCTGACCCGCGCACGTTGTACGCAGCGGCGGACGCCTTCGTCTTAAGCAGTCATCGTGAAGGCTTGCCGAACGTATTGCTCGAAGCTTTGGTCTGTCGCGTGCCGGTTCTGGCCACGGCCGTCGGCGGAGTGCCGCGGGTCATTGCCGACGAGCAAAACGGTCTGCTGGTCAATGCTGGCGACACTGACGGGCTGACGGTCGCACTCTCCCGGTTGCTCCACAACGATGCCTTGAAAGCAAAGCTCGTGGCGGCTGGCCGACAGACGGTTGAAGACCGTTATTCCTTCGACGTGCGGATGCGGAAGATCGTCGCCGTGTACGATGAAGTCATGCATTCCGGCATGCACTATGAGCGGTCCTGTCCCCTCTCCCCCGCTTCGGGGGAGAGGGTTAGGGAGAGGGGGGCTTTCGAGTTGAGAGGCGTCCGATGAGCAAGTGGCTTTTTCCGCTGGGCCCCACTCCC
>JAYVSP010000865.1:0-3872 GCA_043775215.1 Planctomyces sp.
CGAAAACACCACAACCCTCGAAGTTGCAGTGAGTTCCGCCCAAAATCGCCTCGGAATTCGAAAAAAGTTCGGGTTAAACATCTCTCAATCTCGCCCGCACGAAGAATAACTTTGTCGCCTTTCGCTCGCGAAAGGACGCTTTTTCGCGGAGCGAAAGACGACAATCAGTGAGTTTGTCTTCTAAAGCCATTGTGCCAGCGTCCAGCGGCTGATGTGCGGGCCTCGGCCGAAATAAAGGCGGTTGCAACAAACCCTCCGAACCATCTGCATAAACGCTAAGATCGAACCGGCGTCCGCTGGGTTTGCTCACGTTGGGCAAGTGGCCACGGACTTGCGTCCCACTTATTCCTTACACTGGACGTGCCCCGCAGGCGGGCCGCAGTGGATTCGAGCGAATCGGTTCCACTGCGCGGACTTCTCGCTTGGACTGAACGGGCCGCCCTCATGACTTCGGTGATGACTCCTTCACAACCCCCTCGTGTGATCTCTCCGCAGCCGGCGCCATCGGTGGCCGATGAGTCGTTGCTGGAAGACAAAGTTCCCGAATGCCTGAAAGCTCCATGCGAATTGGCGGGATTCAGTGTGGTGGCCGGATTGCTGTTTTTGTTCTTCAGCATCCAGCAACTATGGCACACCGACCTGTGGGGCCATTTGGCATACGGCCGCACGATCGTGATGGCGAAGGCTCTGCCGGTGACGGAACCGCTGATGCCGTTGGCCGTCGGCGTCCCCATTGTGGACACCGCATGGCTGACGCAAGTGGCTGGGTTCTTGATGTTCAATCGGCTGGGTTTCACATCGCTGAGCTTTCTGTATGCGGCATCAATCACAGCAATGGCCGTATTGCTTTTGTTTCGCGGGTATCAACGTTCACAGAATGCCATGATCCCTTTGGCTGGTCTTTTGCTGTGGCTGTGGGGGTCTTGGTCGGATCTGAGTATTGTTCGCCCGCAATTGGCCGGCATGTTGTGCTTCATGGTCCTGCTGACGCTGGTTACGTCGCGACATCGGCAAGCATGGCATTGGCTGGCGGTTCCGGCGCTCTTCGCTGCGTGGGCCAATTTGCACGGGTCGTTCGTGGTCGGTTTGGTGCTGCTGGCGGGCTTGGCTGCCGGCCGGTCGATTGATTTGGCAGTTCGCTGCGGCGAGTTCCGTGCGATCCGTCGCGACAGTCAAGTTCGCCGTTACGTCCTGATGCTGGAGTTGGCCGCAGTTGCAGTGCTGCTCAATCCGTATGGCCTGCGGCTCTATGCGGAGGTCTTCACGTTTTCCAGCAACCCCAATTTAGCCGACTTGGTCGAGTGGGGTCCGCTGCAATTGCGGATGGCTCAAGGACAGGCAATGGCAGCCATCGGATTGCTGTTGGTCGTGTTGTACCGATTGAGCCCGCGGCGCGTGACGTCCGCGGAGGTTCTGCTGCTGATTGGATTCGGAGTGTCGGCGCTGTGGACCTCGCGAATGCTGGTGTGGTGGGCTCCGCTAGCCGCGTATTACGCCATGTTGCACGCAAGCGCGATCTGGCACGGTTGGGCGCAACCGGTTGAAAGTCTATTACCATCACCGCGCAACGGACGCTGGAGCGTGGTGACCGTCGGTGCTCTGTTTTTTTGCTTTGGCATTACTCCCTTCGGCGGACGCCTGTTGCACGGCGATACCGGCAAGCTGAAATTCTCGAAAATGGTTTCTCACCAGACGCCGCTGGGAGTCGTCGAGCACCTGCAGAAGTTGATCGAGAAAAAACGGTTCCCGCGCGGACAAGCATTCAACACCTACGAATGGGGCGACTACTTGCTGTGGGCCGGACCGAAGGAACTGAAGGTCTTTGTCGCGTCGCACGCGCATCTGGTGCCGCGCGAAGTCTGGGGCGATTACATCGCGATCAGCACCGGCGCGGCCAATTGGGACGATCGGCTTGATCGGTATGGCGTCAACTTGATCGTGCTGGACGAAGCGACTCACGACGGCTTGATTCGCAAACTGCGTGAGAATGAAAACTGGGAGCGAACGTACTCTGACGGCGTGGGATCTGTCTTCGTGCGTCGCAAGCCGATTTGAAGAGAGAATCGTCGAAGCACGCGGCTAGCCTGTTCGAGTCCACTGGTGGGGTGTCAATCAGCCGGAACGCGCTAGCGATTCATGTCGCTTACTTTGAGCGGAATGGCGCTAGACCTACAGCGCTAGACCGTAGCTGAAGTCGCCAGACTTCAGATCATTCAGCTCGAAAATGTCTGAATTCTGGCGAATTCAGCTACGAAAAATGGCAATCTAGCGCTGTAGGTCTAGCCACCGGTATCGTTCAGTCGAACAAACCGGCGGCTAGCGCCGAGCCGCTCACGCAGGCGGCGACAATTAAGGAAACATCATGAAACTTCGCCGCGTCGCTTCACTGACGTTGCTGATGATGCAGGTGCCGATCGTGGCGGCCTTCGCGTGGTCCTACGTTTCGTTGACTCCTGAAAGTCAGCGTCAGGTGCGGCAAGCCGTCACCTCCAAACCACAGTTTTCCGACGTTCCACTGGAACGGGACCAGGCCATCAAGATCGTGCCGTTCTACGACGATCCGCAGTTAGTCAGCGACGACGAACTGGCTGCCGTCTTGAAACAGATCGTGCCGCACTTCCCCGCTCAGAAGATGAAGCCGAATCATGTCGAGCACGCGCTGCGCACCTGGCATGTCGATGCGACGTTTCAAGACCCGACCGCTCTGTCCGGCGTAACGATGCGGGATTTCCTGATCGATCACGGCAAGTTCTTGGCCTCGTGGAAACCGAACATTGAACCGCTGTTGCAGGAGCGGCCGGGTGACGGAGTCTTCGTGCGTTGGGGGCGTGAGGAATGTTCTTCGGTGCATCACGACCACTTGCTGGCCTGCCTGACCGAAGCGAGAGTGCCGCTGTCACAGCCGGTCTTCACGCCACACCGCCGCGACCTGACGTTTCGCGATGTGCTCCGCCAGTCACTGCGCGACTTCCGCTATGACGAGAACGAGGTCGAATGGTCGGTAATGGCCTTTGGCCTGTGGCTGCCTTCGGCAAAAAGCTGGCGGCTGGCTGACGGTCGCGAGATGTCATTCGACATGTTGGCCAAACGGCTGTTGCGCGGCCACAAACAGTTGGGAACGTGCGGTGGCACGCATCGGCTGTATTCGTTGATGGTGCTGCTGCGTCTGCAAGAGCAGTTCGACATCCTGTCCGACGATGTGCGGGCCGAGGTGTTCCAGCACCTCGAATCGGTCCGTGACATTCTGAAAGTGGGCCAATTCGAGGATGGTCACTGGCCGTACAACTGGCCGAACGGAGCAGACGCTGTCAAAAAGCCGGACCTGACGATTCCGTTGTACCGGCACGTGATCGCCACCGGACATCATCTCGAATGGCTGTCGATCGCTCCGGAATCATTACACCCGCCGCGCGAGCAAATCCGCAAGGCGGCGGCTTGGGTCATCCAGAAAACGCTCGCCATGAACGAGTCCGAGATACTGGAGAACTACACGTTCTACAGCCATGTGGGCAATGCCCTCTGCTTGTGGCGTCAAACGACGCCGTCCAAATTCTGGAGCGAATGGGAGCAAACTCATCCGTTCATCGCCCCGCCGAAGACCGATGCTGGAAACAAGCCGGCCAATTCACCATCTATCGAGCCGGGCACAAAGCACTGATTCGCGGCCTTCGCCATTGTTGATTCGGCGCGCGGCCATGAACGACGCATTCGCTGCGATCGTTTATTGGAGCTCAGGTTCATGTTCGCGTGAGCCCCATCTTCATTTTCTTCGGGCTTAGGACCGGCGCAGAAATAACTGTCCGATGTAGCTGAACTCGCCAGAGTTCAGATCCGAAGTCTGGCGACTTCGGCTACGACAGTTATTGATGCGC
>JAYVSP010000866.1:0-3559 GCA_043775215.1 Planctomyces sp.
GCGCATCAATAACTGTCGTAGCCGAAGTCGCCAGACTTCGGATCTGAACTCTGGCGAGTTCAGCGACATCGGACAGTTATTTCTGCGCCGGTCCTAAGTGCCGCGCCGAATGTCAATCGGAAGACCAATCACCGCAGGACTTCAATAAACGAGACTCCGGACTCAGGAGAACACCGATGTCGCCGAAATTGCGGATTCTGTTGGTCGATGACCATGCAGTGGTACGCGAAGGAATGAAGTCGTTGATCACGGCTCAGCCCGATCTGGAGGTTGTCGGCGAAGCAGACAATGGCCGAGTGGCCTTGGAGTTGGCAACTGAACTGCACCCCGACGTCATCGTCATGGATATGTCCATGCCCGAATTGAACGGTGCTCTGGCCACGCAGCAAATCACGCGAGCCTTTCCGCAGATCAAAGTGCTGGCACTTTCAGTCCATGAGGACAAGAGCTATTTGCAGCAGTTTCTAGAAGCAGGGGCCAAAGGTTACGTCCTCAAGCGGGCGGCGACGGAAGAGTTGATTCGCGCCATCCGTTCGGTGGCGATGGGCGGTACGTACCTTGATCCCAACGTGGCTGGCAAAGTTGTGGGGGGCCTCTTCCATTCCCATTCCAACAACCAAGTCGTACCAGCATCGGAACTGAGTGAACGCGAGGCCGAAGTTGTGCGTTTCATCGCACAGGGCTACAGCAATAAAGAGATCGCCGCGAAGCTCGACCTGAGCGTCAAGACCGTCGAGACGTATAAGACCCGGTCTCAGGAAAAACTGGGCATTCACTCCCGCATTGAGATCGTGCGCTACGCCATGCAGCGCGGGTGGCTGGAGCAGGAGTGACTTACTTTGAGCGGAATGTGCTCGCGGCGCTAGTCGCCGTTTTTTCGACGGAATTGTCGACTCCACGACACCGGTGGCTAATTGTGGTGCGCCGCTCCGCGTCGCATCGCACGCCGCGGAGAGCCTGTGAAGGAATTGAGCCGCGACCGTCAGGGAGCGTCAGGGAGTGGTCATAAGTCCTTGTCCGTCACACTCCCTGACGGTCGCGGCTCGAAAGATTCATATTTCAATCGTATGCAGTGCAGAGTTGAAACCACGGACTTGGTCTTGAACACGTACGTAATCGACAACTCCCTCATTCGCCCGGTCCTACCAGCACACACTTCAGTGATGACGAGTCCCGTGCGAACAGTCGTCCGTCCGAAAGGGCTGGCAGCGCACGCGTCGTGCCTCGAAACAAGCGTGTGCGCGCGAGTTCTTGATATCCCTTTGAGTCAGGCTGCCAGAGGATCAACTCACCGTCGGTGGTCTGCATCAAGAACTTGCCGTCGGCCTGAATCATCGTGCCGAAGCCGAGGCCCGGTTTCGACCATAGCACTTTTTGAGTGCGTGGATCGAAGGCTCGCAGCTCCGACTCGCTCGCTCGTTCTTGTCCGTGAATCCCAAACACCAGAGCGTTATAGACCAGCGGTGTCATGTAGTGAGACGACAGCACTTCATCGCTGTTCCACAGTTCGTTAGCCGCGTTGGAGCCAATTTTGGCAAAGACAGCTCCCACGCCGTAATGAGCAGTGACCAACAAGTGCCCGTCGAAAGCCACGGGCGACGCGCCGTTGACCGTTGCTCCGCGCTTGCCAAACGGAAATTCAAACCGCACTTTGCCTGTGTCCGGATCGAGCGACACGGTCTTCAGTCGCGTGACAAAGATCGCGTGCGTTACCCCGTCAACTGTTACCACGATCGGTGACGAGTAACTCGCGTCGTCATTGACTGCCTGCCATACGGTTTTTCCGCTGGCGAGATCGAATGCCACGATCCCCGCACCTGCTTTGCCCGCTCCGACATTCACGAGAACTTTATCGCCAACTACGATCGGCGTGCTGCCCGCTCCGAAGTAACCCTCGGGGGCTTTGAATTCCGCGTGCGTCGCGCGCTGCCATTGCAGCTTTCCCGACTTCAGTTCGAGGCATCGCAACATCCCTTGTGCTCCGAAGACAATCACACGCTCGCCGTGAATGACTGGAGTACATCGCGGGCCTTGATCGTCGGAAAACCCGGTCGAGAACGATGTCTTCGATTTCGACTTCCACGTCGTCTCGCCGGTCGCCGCGTCGAGGGCCTCGACAACTTCGTCATCGCCCTCACGATGAAATAGCACTGCCACTTCTTTAGCAACGGCGACGCCGGCGAAACCACCGCCAACCTTCCGTTGCCACAAGACGGCCGGCCCCTCTTTGGGCCAAGAGGCGGCGAGACGCTCGTCCTTCGCCGCGTGGCCGTCTCGATTCGGTCCGAGAATCTGTGGCCAATCGCCGGCAAACAAATTCTGCCCTGAGAACGCGACTGCCAGTTGCAACCAAAACGCAACGAAGTTGGTTCGTGAACTCATGCAAATCCCTTTTGTTTGTACGTTGATTGATTCTCAGAGTGAAATCTACGCGGCGTTTTTGGTCCTTTTGGTCACTTTTGTCCCTTGTGAAACCAAAGCGACCAAAAGCATCGCCAGAAAATCAATCTGAGGCTCAATCAACATTGGACGTCTTCGTCTTCAGCAGCTTCAAAAACTCTTTCAGGAACGGCGTGTTGTCCATCCAGACGCGGGCCGTCACGAAGTTGCCATCCACGACGACTGATTGATTCACGTATTTACCGCCGACTTGCGTGATGTCCAATGCACACTTGGCGACGGTCGTCGCCGTGCGGCCATTCAGACAATCGGCTGCGGCAACGATCTCGATGCCATGACAGACCGAGGCGACTGGCTTGTTCTTCTCGAAGAAGTGCCGAGTGATCCGCAGCAGGTCTTGATCGTAGCGCAGATATTCAGGAGCTCGTCCGCCAGAGAGGAACAGTCCAGCGTACTCTTCCGGCTTCACGTCACGAAACGCGATGTCGGCGGCGAGGTGATATCCGGCTGTCTCGCGTGTGATGTCCCACGTCGAGCCCGGCGGGACTTCGTGCAAGACCATGTGATACAGCTTCCTTTCCGGTCCGGCGACGACAACCTCAAAGCCATCTTCGGGCAGGCGGAAATACGGATACATCGTGTCGAGTACCTCAGTGGCGTCTCCGATGACGAGCAGAATTTTTGGCATGCGATGACTCCGGAAGTCAGCAATTGGAAAGTCGATGGGGCCGGGAACTCGGAGGACTGACGTCCCCCGCTCACCAGGTCGGTCGCTAGGTTCGGGGAAGTAGTTCAGCGAATGAACGACGGCATTGGGGCGGGAGCATACGTTGCTCGGGGCGCGAATGCGATTCTTCGCGGTGGCAAAGTGTGACGGTTAGTCCGAGAGATGGGATTGCTCCGCGTGTCGCAGTGATCGCTGCGATAGCTGTTGTGTCAATTGGACCTGAGTTGCTCACGCTGCCGGGAATGCTGTGCCAGACCAGTTTTGTCGCTGGTGACAGTGATCCGGGCCGATAGCAGGGCTGAGGAACCGTCACGGTACGACGTACCGCTCAAGACGGCTCATTCGATGGGGAGGTAAAATCATGCGCAGGATGTCTTGGCTGAAGAACTGGCAGCGGCGGAAAAATGCGTTCGCCACATCCCGGTCCCTGTC
>JAYVSP010000867.1:0-7255 GCA_043775215.1 Planctomyces sp.
CGGCTTCGCTCGGTGCCGGAGAGGCCGAATCGATTGCCGTCTGTGTGAATCGCCCCGCCCCAGAACCCAGTTGCTCACCAATGACAAGCGAGCGAGAAACTACTGCCGTGAGCGAGCGATCGCGTGTCTCGACTTGCCCGGAATCTTGCGGGCACTCTGGGTGCGGCAGGTTCTGTCGAAGAAACGAGTCAGAGAACTTCTCCGCCAAATCGAGGCCGACGAGGGAATGGTGATCAAGAACAAGGACGAATTTTTTCAGTGATCATCGTTACTAAAGGGACGAAAAGGGGACGCGACTCTTTGAGCGAGGCCCCCACACGCGATCACTCTTTCCTAAATAAAACAGGCAAGACCAAGACTCCAGGCAACATCAAGATACAAGGTGGTTCAAAGTTCAATTTCGCCGGAACGGCGAAATTGAACTTTGAACCACCTGACCCCGGATCGTTTCGATCTCGTCCAAAACGAACAAGGTGTCGGAGCCAACCAGTCCAACCTCGGCGGTACCGAGCACAGCCAGAATGAGGACGGCCAAGAGTGGCCATCCGACGCGCTTGTGATCGCGACTCCGCGTTAGTCAACGTCCAAAGGCTTCGCCAAGAATTCCACCGCTTCGTCGAGTCGGAGCACTCCCAAAGGTCATGATTTCGCGGTCGTCGCGCGGCGTTTGCGAGCGGGCTTGGGCTTCGCTGTGGCGGCGAATCGGGGCGCTCGCATCGAGACTTGTACTTCCGGATGGCAATCCCGCTCACGGAGAGAGCGGGCTACGGTTGGCGAACTTCGGGCAACGCCTCCCGGATGGCCTGATTCAATGTCGCGATCTTCTTGCCGCTCATCGAACCTGAAAAATCGTCAGCCAAAAGAACTGCAACGACTTTCGAGCGATCGCCCCTTCCGGGACGGGAATCGCGGGACTCGCGAACGGGGAAACACCAGTTTGCGAGTTCCATCCCTCGGACGCGGGCATCACCGAATCCAGCAGCCGCGCGGCGGCGTGTTGGGAGAGCGTCTCGACCGGAATCCGCCAGCGCTGCGACACGACCTGCGCGATGTCCCGCCGAGTGATTGTGAACGCGGGGTCGGGTGTGCGATTTTTCGGAATTGGCGGATCAGCCGCTCCGAAGTCGGGAGGTGCTTCGTCCGCCAATTCCGAAAAATCGCACGCCCGACCCCTGGGCGCGGCTTGATAGCACTTCCATGCGGACATCGGGAATTTGAGACTCGCTCTCGCCTCGTGACCGGATATCAGTTCGCTCAATTCTTTCGCGAACGCAGTGGCAGATCATAGACCACTGGTTTGATGCGGCTAGAATCCGCCGCTTTCGCCCTTGTTCCGTTATGAACGGCGAATGCATCCAAGAACATCCAGAAGGAGATACTCTCATGCAGGGAAATCAACAAATCATCGACGCGCTCAACGATGGGCTCACCATCGAACTGACGGCGATCAATCAGTACTTCGTGCAAGCCAAAATGTGCAAGAATTGGGGCTTGAATCGCCTGGCCGCGAAGCACTACCACGAGTCAATGGGCGAAATGAAGCACGCCGAAATGCTCATCGACAGAATTCTCTTTTTGGAAGGGGTGCCAGAGATCGCTCGCTACGATGTCATTCGTGTCGGCACGGACATTCCGGAGCAGTTTCAATATGACCTGGTTCTCGAAACCAACGGAGTCCACGCTTACAACAAAGCGATTGCGTTGTGCGTTTCGTTGAACGAAGCTGGCAGCCGTGAACTCCTGGAGAAAATCCTGGTCGAATCCGAAGAGCACGTCGACTGGCTGGAGACCCAGATCGACTTGATTCAGCGGCTCGGACTTCAGAATTATCTCATCACGCAAGTCGGCGAAGAAGAGGCGAATGGACACTGATCCGCCATCAGTCGGCGAATCGCCCGATGACACGCCGTGCAGCCAGTTCCCGCACACGTCAAATTCATCACTGCACGGAGCGACGGTTCATCGGAAGTGACGATGGCCGATTCAATCTCGGATTTCGTCACGTTCAAGCAGTGGCAGACAACAGTGTCTGAAATTGGAGGCAGGGTTTGCATGGCACGGCGTGTCGGATGTCGTGGCACTGAGGAACTGAGACTTAGTCTCACCGAGTGCAAGATGATATCCGCCGAATGCCTGCCGTCAATAACTGATTTGCTTGGAAATTTGGGACTCTGCCCTGACAGTTCGCTCGTTATTCGGCCACAGTTGATTTTGGTTCGAGAATCTGGCTCGAGACAGCGAGCGATAGACGTCTTCAATCCCTTTGCCACCATTCCTTTGCCGCCTCATCCTCAAACGAGGGAAATTCGTGGGTCGTATTCAACCTGCCCACGGGTGTGCCCACAAATCCTTGCACGCACAATAACCCGAAGCGTAAGCGAGGGCGGACGCTTCACAAGCGGTGATTCTCCGATGACGCGCTCGCAGAGCGCCCGCCCTCGCTTACGCTTCGGGTTACTGTGGCGTGACCACGCTGCCAGGAAGATTTGCGCACCCCATGCCTACGAGCTGCGCTTCCTTGCCGCCTAGAGAATACTGCGAGCAGGCAAAGGAATGAGGGCAAAGGAATTGGGCCAAATGCAGGCGCGCCCTCAGCAGTCAAAGCGCCCCTTTGCCGGTCACCACGACGGTCACTGTGCGCAGCAGGATTTTGACATCATTCCAAAAGCAGCAGTTCTGGAGGTAAAGCAGGTCCAGCGCGACCTTGCGTCGAAACCCTTCGATCTCGTTGTCATAGCCATTGAGGACTTGCGCCAAACCGGTGATGCCAGGTTTTATTCCTAGTCGTTCCAAGTAGTTCGGGATTTCTTCGGAGAGTTGCTCAATGAATTCAGGACGCTCCGGCCGCGGTCCCACGAGCGACATTTCTCCCCGCAAAACATTCCAAAGCTGCGGCAATTCATCCAAACGCGATTTGCGAAGAATTCTTCCGACGCATGTGACACGCGTATCACCTTGCACGGCAAACTGAGCTCCATCCTTCTCCGCATCAATCCGCATTGTCCGAAATTTGTACAATACAAATGGCCGGCCGTAGGCTGGCGAGACACGTCGATTCGAAGTACGACCGCGGCGTTCCTGGCCAGCGGCGACTTGTTGAGACCGGCGGTCGCGTGTACGACGCAAATTCAGGCCGGTTCTCACTTGTCGGAAGAGAACGGGGCCAGGCGATGTCATTCGCACCACCACTGCGACGATCGCCATCACTGGCGCAAGAACGAGCAAAAGTGTCGCAGCTCCCACAACATCAAGGCTGCGCTTCAGGATTTGTGTCCGTTTCCCAAGTGCCTGGACTTCCGCATTCCGCTGCTGCAAATCACGACGGATGAGCCATTTTGTCGATGGCAAACCCTCCGAGTGCCCGAATTCCGAGACGATCTCAGACAGACCGAGGGGCTCAGACAGACCATCGGCTGAGAGAGTTTGAACGACGAATGACATTCCGCAACCATATGCTCGGGGATTGGGCGACCTTCGGCACGGAGCATATGCTGTGAGACACCCTCTCGCCGAAACACATTCTGTTCACTGTGGGCGATTCTTGGAAAAATGGGCCGTTTGAACATGATTTAATGAATAAAATGATTGCATCAACTTTAACGATTACTCCGATTTTCACCTTGATGACCTTCCACATTCTCGCATGTTCTGTTGAGCCAATTCCTTGACGTGTCTTGCTTTCAGGCACAGAATCGCCGCATGCACTCCTTCAACCGAGTGCAGCCGCTCTCCTTGCCGAGAACGGATCTCGCGTTGCGACGTTCTGTCGCTCACGTGCTTTAGCGGGGCTCTGTGCAGTTCGCGCAGACTTAACCGCTGAGGTCTTTCACATCGAGATGCCAAATGTCAGAAGACATCCTCAAGAAGTTGGTCAAAGACGGTGTGGTTTCCAAAGACCAGATGCAGGAGGCCCATCAACTGGCTACCAGTCTGGGAATCCGCACCGAAGAAGCTCTGGTCAAGCTGGGATATGTCGACCCCAATGAAATCAGCAGCCTGCAAGCGTCGAAGTTCGGCTTCGAGACCGTGAATCTCAATGGTTTGGAAATCCCATCGAGCATCATCGAGATGGTGCCCGAGTCGGTGGCTCGGGAAAATATCGTCATTCCCATCAGCTTAGACGGCGACGCACTGACGATTGCGATCAGCGACCCGATGAAGTTTGAAGTGATTGACAAGCTTCGCTTTATTCTGAATCGAGATATCAAAGTCAAAGTCGCGCCCAACGAAGCAATTCAAGCAGCGATTAACCGCCATTACGGCCAAAGCGAGACCGAATCCGTCGACTCGATGTTGTCCGAATTCACCGAAACGGCCATCGATATCACTCAGACGGAAATCCGCGAAGCGGAAACACTTGCGGGAGATGATGACAGCGCTCCGATCGTCAAGTTGGTCAATTTGATCATTACCGAAGCCGTGAATATGCGCGCCAGCGATATTCACATTGAGCCCTTTGAGACTCGCATCCGCATTCGCTACCGCATTGACGGTGTCCTGGTCGAACGCGATAGCCCGCCACGGCGGCTGCTCTCAGCATTAGTCTCGCGTCTCAAAATCATGGGCAACATGGACATCTCTGAAAAACGGAGATGCCAGGACGGTCGGATCAAGACGCGAGCCAATGGGAAGGAATTCGATCTTCGCGTCAGTCTGCTGCCGTCGATCCACGGCCAGTCCGTCGTCATGAGAATCCTGGATCGAGACAGCATTAAAATCGGCATCAGAAACCTGGGGTTCAGCGAAGACAACTACCGCAAGTTCCAAAACATCATCCGCCGCCCTAATGGAATCTTTTTGGTGACAGGACCAACCGGCAGCGGAAAAACGACGACACTCTACAGTGCCCTCGGCGAACTCAATCGCCCTGATCGCAAACTCATCACCGCCGAAGATCCGGTCGAGTACTTGCTGCCTGGCATCAACCAATGCGAGGTCAAGAAGGCGATCGGGCTTGATTTCGCCATGATTATTCGAGCCATGTTACGGCAGGCTCCCAATGTCATCTTGGTGGGCGAAATTCGCGATTCCGAGACTGCCGAGATGGCTATTCAGGCATCTTTAACAGGACACTTGGTTTTCAGTACGCTACATACGAACGATGCTCCCGGATCTGTGACGCGGCTGATCGATATGGGAGTCCAGCCATTCCTCGTGGCGTCCAGCGTCATGGCCGTGATGGCCCAGCGCTTGGCACGAGTTGTTTGCGCCAAATGCAAGGAACCGTACCGTCCGGATCCTTCCGAACTGGCGCTGTTCGGCATCACTCCGGATCAAGCTGCTGCAGCGACTTTTATGCGTGGAAAAGGTTGCAATCACTGCCAGCACACGGGCTGTCGTGGCCGAGTGGCCGTGTTCGAGATGATGACGATGAACTCCAAGCTGCGTGAGATGACCTTTAACCGCGAACCGGCACAAAATATCCGCCGGCAAGCTCGACTCATGGGCATGAGATCGCTGGCAGAAGATGCCTGCGACAAAGCATTGAAGGGCCAGACGACCTTGCTGGAAGTCTCCCGACTCCAGAAGGCCGTCGACTAACTCCGTTGTGAGCGGCAAGGCGCTAGCCCAATGGCACTTACTTTAGGTAGCCACGGTCGCCAGACCGTGGGATTTCGACGGCAAATGTGTTGCGCCCACGCTCTGGCGAGCGTGGCTACGAAGTAAAGTAAGTGCCATTGGGCGCTAGCCGCCGGTTATTACAGGACCACCAACGGCTAGCGACTTGCCGCTCGCATGTATCGATTTTTCTGACTTTTGTGGATTGAAACTGCTCGCTTGCCAGAATCTGCCTGTCCGCGAACAGCAACTTCCGTTTTTTGGGACGGTTTGAGATGGCCTTTATTCAGATTGATAAGTTGCTGGAAACCGTGGTGAAGGAAAAGGTCAGCGATCTGCACATCTCCTGCGGGCAGCCCCCCGTCGTCCGTGTTAGTGGTCACATGGTTCGGCTGGAAACGAAAGTGCTCGAACCCGAAGACACCGTCTCGTTGATGAAGAGCATCACTCCCGAACGAAATCAGCAAGAACTTCAGGAGTGTGGCACATCCGACTTCGGGTTTGCCTTCGGAACAAAGGCGCGGTTTCGCGTCTCGGTGTTCAAGCAGAAGGGCAAGATCTCGATGGTGTTGCGGAGAATTCCCAATGAATTTCTGACCTTCCAGCAGTTGGGTCTTCCTCCCATCATCGAACAGTTGATTCAAAGACCACGCGGCTTGTTTCTGGTCACCGGACCGACCGGAAGCGGCAAGACAACCAGCCTTTCCAGCATGATCAACTGGCTGAACGAGAACGTCGACCATCACATCATCACGCTCGAAGATCCCATCGAGTACTACCACGAACACAAAAAGAGCACGATCAATCAGCGAGAAGTGGGCGTCGATACACCTTCGTTCGCGGAGGCGTTGCGGCGCGCATTGCGTCAGGATCCCGACGTCATTCTGGTGGGAGAAATGCGCGATTTGGAGACCATTGAATCGGCCATCACGGCGGCCGAAACGGGGCACGTGGTCTTCGGAACTCTGCACACGACCGGTGCTCAGGGAACCGTGGATCGAATCATCGACGTCTTTCCGACCAACCAGCAAGAACAAATCCGCACCCAATTGTCGACGGCCATCATCGGCGTTCTCAGCCAGCAATTACTCCCTCGAAAGCCCAAGGGAGTCGTCGCCGCCTATGAATTCCTCGTGGTCACTTCGGCGATCGCCAACCTGATCCGCGAAGGAAAAACCTTCCGCATCAACTCCGCGATCCAGACCGGAAGAAAACATGGCATGCAGCTCATGGATGATGCGCTGTTCAGTCTCTGGAAGACCCAGTTGTGCGAAGAAGCAGACGTCATCAATCGAGCCAACAATCCTGGGGAGCTGCGCGAGAAAATCACCAAGGCGAAAAAAGGTCTCCTGGAAGATGACTCGGACGAAGGCGATGAGGGTGGATGAAGTCGGACGATGGCGAACGAGGGGCGTCAGTCCTCTGGTTTTCCGAGCGAGAACAGCACTAGTCTTGAAACAAGCGAGGTCGCAGTCGTGGGGCAGGTTTTTAACCTGCCCGTCAAACACGGACTCTGATTTCGAGTGATACACCAAATGTTGAAAACCGCGATATTTCACGGGCAGGTTACAAACCTGCCCCACGAGTTCGCTTGTTTAAGTACTAAATGACCGTGCGTGATTCGTGGCGATCGGCCGTGACGGGGTCGGGAGTCTTTTTCATGCCGCCGAATAGCCAAGAACCATAGACAGTCTGC
>JAYVSP010000868.1:0-4043 GCA_043775215.1 Planctomyces sp.
GAAAAGAGCCCCAACACCGCCGCCGTGCATCGGGATCTGTACGAGGGCGAACAACTCTTCAAAGTCAACGAGTTGGAAGCCGCTCAGGAACTCTTGGAGTCCGGACTGAAGCGCTACAAAGGGCTGCTCGATAGCTACCAGGACTTGACCGTCGATGACGCCGCGATCGAGGAAGGTCTCTGGGCGATCATGATCTGGCAGAAGATTTATCAGTTGAGAAATCAGGTCCAGCCACCTGATGAAGAAATTCCGATGCGCTCGTTGTGGGACAAGGAGATCCAACGCGTTCCGGCGATGCAGGAAGATTTCAACCGCAAATACGGACCTTCGTAACTGCGCCTCTGGTAAAATTGCCACACGCTTGCGGCTCGGCTCCGTGGCCGAGAGCATGTCCGGCCAACCGTGCTCGACGACGATCCCGCATCGTCAGCACGGTTGGCCGGTTCTGTTTTGATTGAGTCCCTGATCGTTATTCTGATTTCTCGGAGACATCCCCATCGCCACCGCGACCCGCACCAAACCCGCCACCACGACTTTGGCCGAGCGCCAACAAGCCAGCCGCGAACTGGCCAGCCTCGCCGCGCAAGCCTGCGAAGACCTCAAGGGCAAAGAGACCGTCGTACTCGATCTGACGCCAGTCACGCCGATCGCCGATTTCTTTGTCGTGACCACCGCGACCAGCGGACGCCAGATGCGCGCCATCGCGGAAGACATCGAGCAATTGATGAAGAAACGCGGCAGCCGTCCCCGCGTCGGTGTCGAAGGCCGCGCTTCCGAAACTTGGATTCTCCAAGACTACGGCGACATCGTGCTGCACGTCTTCTCAACCGAAGGCCGTGCCCTCTACGACCTCGAACATCTCTGGGCCGACGCACCGCTCGTCGAATGGAAGCCGCTGGCCAAGAAGCTGGCCGACAAGTAGACCTCGCGCTCTGAGCGCTGTAACCGTCTTGCCCTGCGCCTGACTCTCTTCTCTTGGCTCGGTCATGGACCGAGCAGTTCGTCGAGGTGCGGGGCGTGAGCATCGCCTGCTTGATCGTGACGGCGGTCAGCAAGCGTTGCTTGGCGAGCGTGATGGCGACGCGCGAGGTATCGCAGGTGATCCACCGCCGCCCCCACGTCTCCGCCACAAACGCCGTCGTCCCCGACTCGCAGGTGATGTCCAACACAAGGTCGCCGGGATCGGTCGTCATCAACATGCAACGCTGTATGACCGATGGTGAAGTTTGAACGACATAGACTTTGTTCGGCGCGCCAGCGACATCATCCCAGAGGTTCGTGATTTCGCAGGCAGGAAAGTCATCTAAGAAACGCACGTAGCGAATTGTGCGTCCTGCCTTCTGAATGCGACGAGCAAGTGTCAGTTTCGACAGGCCCTCCCGCGTTGATTTCCAACACGCATTCACGCCGGGATGAAAGACCTCGCCCTCGAACTCATAGTCGATCGTCGTGTTCTCGCGAAACGCACCGGACGTCAAATTGTCGAGTTGGTAAGCACGCCACCCGTCGGGCACGAGATTTGGAGCCTCTCGTTCTGCGGCCATCATTGTCCGTCTCGTTCCGCTGCCAGTTTCCTCGAGTTGGTCATAACGCTCACCGGTTGTCGCTCCCCTTCCAAGTTCTTTTCGTTGGAACAGTGCGCGGTACTTCATCGAACTTCGATCTTTGGCATACCACAGCAGATAGTCTGCGACCGATTTTATTCCCGATGCTCCTAGCCCACCGGTCTTCTTCACGACAACGATGCTGACTGCATTCGCAACCCCGAAGACTTCATCCATTACTTCGCGGAGATGGTGCAAATTATCGTCGCTAATCTGAACGAAGATCGAACCTGACTCGGCCAGCATGTCCCTTGCGAGAAGTAGCCGGTCACGGAGCGAAGTCAGATAGGAGTGAATCCCCAACTCCCAAGTATCGCGGAAGGCTTTGATCATCTCCGGTTCTTGGGTCAGGTCTTCGTCCTTGCCGTCCTTCACGTCGCGGCGGTTCACGAACGGCTGAAAGTTGCTGCCGTAACGGATGCCATACGGCGGGTCGATGTAGATCATCTGCACCTTCCCCGCCAGGCCCTCCTTTTCGAGCAGACTGTTCATCACCAGCAAACTGTCCCCCGCCACCAACCGGTTCGTCCAACCGTGCGGATGCTTGTAGAAGTCCAACGCATCCCGCAACGGCGGATTTTCCTCCGGCTCCTCAAACAACGAAAGCTGGCGGGGAGTGGCTAGTGGTTAGTTTTCCTCTCTGACCCCTGACCACTTCTCACTGCCGCAATGATCGACTTCGGATCAATCCGCTCGTGAACGTGCAACGAAATCGACGGCACTTCCAACGATGTCCGCTCGGCCTTCCCCGCCCACACCAACTGCGGGTCCAAATGCGGATCAAACGCATACGTCTTCTTTGGCGGATCGCTCGGATCATTCTGGTGAGTGACAAGCCCCACCGGCGGATTGTTCGCTCGCCGCTTGTCCCCATGCGTGTAAGCATCAATCGGCCGCTTCTCGGCCTTCACCGCCGTTGTCTTTTCGGCCTTGGACTTCGTTGCCGCCTCAATTGGAGTCTTCGCCTTCGCAGCCGACTTCTTTTTTGCCATCGTGCCGCAATCTCTCGCTAAGGACGCCGGGATATCATCTAGTTCATCAACTGAGGCATCACGGTAACGCCGCATGCCAGCTTGCAACAGGAAACGAGATCATTTGGATTCGCTCGCGTCCTCCGAGTCGGTCCACTGACACCGTGCGGAGCGCTCCCCGATGGTGATCCAACCACCAGAGTACGTAATGGGAACGATTGACAGCTTCTCCAGACCGGAAGTTGCCAGATTTTTCACGAACGCCCGTGAAATGGCTGCCACTCCCGGCCAAGTGCCATACGCCGGAATGGCGGATGTCAGTTCATCAAGTCCGACGACCATCCGGCCGTCTCGAAACTCAATTGACACCGTTCTCCGGCCAAGGCCCGTCAGCTTAGCGATGGGTCGGATCGCACTGGAGAAGTCACGTCCCAAGACCCCCAACCGCCCGACGATGTGCGCGGCGGGGCATGTACTTTCGGGGCGATCTTCTTCCCCACGGAGCGGCGTGTCTTCGACGTTGGAAGCGCCCTCTTGTGACGTTTTCTTTGGCAAAGACCAAATCATCAACCTGAGACGCTGGAATCCAGTCCGAAAGACTTTCATGCCAAGCCAAATCAGTCGGCCAGAATCGTCCTGCGGCGATCAACTGGTTCAGCCACCATAACGATACCGGCCCGAGAGCAATTCCACTCTGTGCGTAGTACCAGTTTTTCGGGGGTGCCTCACGAGCAATCAATTCAGCATTGATCAACAGGCCCACCTCTTCAGGCTTGCATCGTGGCTGGCACTCGAAAGGAAACTCGGCGTCACACCATTCCCCGAACCAAAACGGGGCGATTTCGGCCGGCGCGATGATCTTGGAAATCCAGACTGGTACTTCGGGACGTTCGGTAAACGTGGGGTGTGAATCGTTGCCCTGCCAGACCGAGACGAAGTATTTGCCCTGCCTGGCCCAGACGAAGTGTTGATAGGCGTCCATGTGTTCCCACAACGCCTGAAGTTCGGCACGATGTTGTGGGTAACGGTCGTATTGGTAACGCCACAACGTCCAGTCATGAACTCGAAACAAGCCATCGTTGGGACTCATGGAATAACCTGGCCGTCATGATTGCGCACGCAACATCAACAGGACTCACTCAGCCGCCAAATGACGATGATCGGCAGGATGACGCATTGATACTCGTAAGCCTTGAACTTCCCCTCAGCCGCTCGGCCGACTTCCAAATTTCGTTCGCAAGGTTGTCGAGCTTGGGCTTATTGAGTGCAATCGACATTCAGATTGGTTCCGATTGGTCGTTTCGGTGAGTCGTTTCACGTTGCTCTTGTCTTGGCTGAGGCTTCTTCGGAACCAGTTGCCTTCAACCTCCGTTCGACCCGCCGAATGAATGTACTCGCCGGAAGAGCGGTTGGGAAACCGATCAACAACATCGCCAAGAGCAACAGGAGTCGAGTGACATGGCAAAAG
>JAYVSP010000869.1:0-3152 GCA_043775215.1 Planctomyces sp.
CGAGCGCAACCTTGCTCGAAGAGACGTCGTCAGCAACGGCGGACGCAGCCGGACTGCACGTCGGAGCGGTCGAACTGATCCTCGGCAAAGAGGCTCGGCTGCGGTACGTCCAACTGCAAAACTGGAACGACAAGACGTGGCACTTCGCCCATCAAGCAGGCCGAGTCGAATCGAACGGCATGTTGCAATGGACGGTCGGCGGACTCGGAGCCAAGCTGGCTCACATCCATCAGGACGTGCATCTCGACGGACGCGGGGCCGAGGCCGAGGTCAACGGGGTCACGTTCGCGACGAATCGGCAAGTCTTGTCGTACTACACTCAGCAGTGGCACAACGCGCCGAACACGCGCAGCGATCTGCTCTACAAAGACGTGATCCGCGACAAAGCCCGCGTCGTCTGGCGCGGCATGATTAAGGTTGCCAAGGACGCCCAAAAGACCGACGGCTACCAACGCAACGATGCGCTGTTGCTGTCCGACACCTGCCGAGTTGATGCGATCCCCGGCCTGGAAATCGAAGCCGACGACGTCCGTTGCACACATGGCGCGACCGCCGGCCAAGTGGATCGCGAGCAAGTTTTCTACTGCCTGTCGCGGGGCTTGTCCGAATTCGAGGCCATGCACATGATTGTTCAAGGATTTCTACAAATCGTGTCCGACCGCATCCCGGTCGAACTGGTTCGCGAGACGCTCAATCAGGCGGTTGAACGGAAGCTGGGAATCGGAAATTAGGAGCAACTCATGACCACAACGATCGACGTTCGCGACCTCCCCGCGCGGCTTGATGCAATCATTGCCGAGGCAGAAGAGGGAGCCGAAATACTGGTCACCGATGGCCACACGGTGCGTGCTCGACTCGTCCCAGTCAAGCGGGTGAATCGAATGCTTCCCGGATTGTTCCGGGGAGCGATCACGACGACCGATGACTTTGACGAACCAATGTCGGACGATTTTTGGACGACTGGCGAATGAAAATTCTCTTTGACACGCACTCGTTCATTTGGTGGGGCAGTGAGCCTGAGCGGCTTTCGTCAACGGCTCGACAAGTTCTCGATGATTCCGATCACGAATTCGTTTTGAGCGTGATCAGTGTTTGGGACATTTTGATCAAGCAGATGTCGGGCAAGTTGAGTTTGCGAATCCCGTTGCCTGACATTCTCAGTTTGTGTGATCGCGCGGGCCTGACCATTCTGCCCGTTGAACTGCATCATGTGCTGGTGCTGGAATCGTTGCCGAGTCATCATCGCGATCCATTCGATCGACTGTTGATCGCTCAAGCGGTGGCGGATGAGTTGACGGTGTTGACCGCTGACAAAGTATTTTCCGAGTATCCCATTCAGGTTGTTTGGTAAGAATCGAGTGTGAGCATGTCAGCGTTTGAACGAGTTGCCTCTGTTTCCGAAGTCCCGCCCAACGGGCGGAAGTCGATCATTGTGGATGATGTGCCGGCGTTGCTGGTGCGGATCGGGAATGACTTCTTCGCCGTCGAGGATGTTTGTTCGCACGATGGTCAGCCGCTGACGGATGGGCCGGTGGCAGACGGAGCGATCACCTGTCCGCGTCACGGAGCAAAGTTTGATCTAAAGACCGGCAAGGCTCTGTGTATGCCAGCCACGCGACCGATTCAGATTTTCTCCGTTCAAGTTCGCGATGGCGAGGTGTTCGTCGGCCCGGCGGGGTCTGAACCGCCAGCGATTTTGGAGAAGCCCGCGAGTGTGGCTCCGGTAACGAAGGCTGCAGACTTGCCGGTCGTGTTGGCATCTTCGGCCAGCGGCGATGCCGTTCCAACGCCTGAGCCTGGTGCCGACGACGAACTGCGGCTGATCGAAGCCCTCAAACAAGTGATTGATCCGGAATTGATGATCAACATCATCGACCTGGGCTTGGTGTACTCGATCAATCGCGACGAGAAGAAAATCTATGTCGAGATGACGCTCACCAGTCCCGCCTGTCCGGCCGGGCCACAGATTGTGCAGCAGTCCAAGATGGCACTCGAACGCCTGCGCGACGTCGATGAAGCGGAAATCAAGTTGGTGATGTCGCCGCCGTGGACTCCTGACCGCATGACCGACGAAGCCAAAGACATGCTTGGAATTTTCTAGGCGGCAAGGCTTTCCATCCTGGCAACCGCATGAGTAACAACCACAGTCTCTGTGAATCCTGCCGACATCTTCGGGTGATTGTCTCGGGCAAAGGCTCACGCTTTTTGTTGTGCTTGCTTTCGCAGACGGACTCATCCTTTCGCAAATATCCGCCGCAACCCGTTCGGCAATGCAGTGGGTATCAACAGCGGGAACCGGGAAAGCAAACTGGGTGAAGCCAGATGGAAACATCCAAATCAACTGTTGAGGAAATCCGCCAGCGTTTCGACGCGGAAATTGACCGCTACTCCAATCTCGAAACGGGGCAAGTGGCCACGGTCGACGCGCTTTTGGCGATGAGCCTCGTGGCAGAATCCGCGGCGATCACAACTCCTCATGCGAAGCAACATCTCGATGTCGGCTGCGGTGGCGGGAATTACACGTTGAAGCTCTTGGAGCGAATGCCGGGCCTCAACGTCACCTTGGTCGATCTCAGCCAAGCGATGCTTGACCGAGCCATCCAAAGAGTTCGTCCCAAGACCACCGGTTCTGTCGAAACGCGTCAGTCAGACATTCGGGAAATTGATTTTGGTCTGAATCGCTTCGACATCATTTTGGCCTCCGCGGTGCTGCACCATTTGCACACGGAGGATGAATGGCGGACGGTCTTTCAAAAACTTCACGACGCTTTGAAGCCGAATGGTTCAATTTGGATTTTCGATATCGTCGAAAGCCCACTTCCCGAAATTCAGGCCATTCATTGGCGGCGATACGGCGAGTACCTCACGACAATCGGCGGTGATGCTTATCGGGAAGAGATGTTCGAACGGATCATTAGGGAAGACACGCCACGATCCGTCCCGTTTCAATTAGACTTGCTGCGAGCTGTCGGTTTCAGTGAGGTCGAACTGCTTCACAAGAATTCGTGTTACGCCGCGTTTGGAGCGGTGAAGACCTATTCTTCGTGCGGGCGAGATTGAGAGATGTTTAACCGCAACGCCATCGGCGTGCGCGAGTCGTATCCACCGCGCCCATGCCGATGGCATTGGGGTTAAACAAAGCATCAATCTCG